>JBOHEL010000072.1:0-14328 GCA_050700995.1 Sciscionella sp.
GTGCTGGCAGGAGGAGGACGCGGCCGCGCAGGGGCCTGTAGTTGTCCGGTCTCCGCCGCCGTGGCGGCGGGAATCCTTGCCTCACGCCGTCGAGACCGGATGCTCATCCGGCTACCCGATCGGCAGGTCATTCGGCGCCATGCTGGCTCCGCTCAGGCTCTCCCACCACCGATGCGGACACCGCAGGCCCGTCGAGGGCCAACGGGTCAACAAGGCGGCCTGTGTCGTCGAGCCGTCCCTGGGCCGTCCGGGTCGCTTGCACGGGTACCGGTGGCGTCAAAGCGGCGACGACACGAAGCGCGCTCAGCACGTCGTCGGGTCGAACGGTAGGTGTTAACTGCCGTACTACCGCCGTCAGTATCCCACACTGACTGCCTCGACTGGGCATGTCCACGCCGGTGGGTGCCGTCACGTCCCCCGTTGACCCGATCGAGGGGGCCACCACCTGCACGGATACCTCGATTGACACGATCGCGGGCCGCACGTCGACACAGCGGCGACCGCTCTTTGTCAGTCGTTCCACCTCGACCGTGTCCGCCGAGCGCAACGCGGCCACGGCGGCGCGCAGCTCTACGATCTCGACACCGGGCAGTGCTATCCGCCATCGACTGGCATCGATCCGCTCGGCGAGCGACCCCGGCCCAGCGGGCACTGCGGCGATCACCTCCAGGCCGGCGGGCAGCGCCGCGTTCAAAGCCGAGCGCAACGCCTCCGCGTCCACCTGTCGGACCAGCCCGATCTCCACGAATTCCGCCTCGCTCGCGGTGCCGGTGGGCGCCGCACCTATCCAGGAGATCTTCGGGTGTGGGCTGAACCCTTGCGAGTAGGCCATCGGCACGCCAGCTGCGCGCAGCGCGCGCTCGAACGCGCGCGCGATGTCCCTGGCTGAGGCGAACCGCAGTCGCCCGCGCTTGGCGTAGCGCAACCGCACCCGCGCCGCGATAGCCGCGGACGGGTTCGGATCATGGTTTCGACGGCTCAGCGCGACCTCCCTGAAGACGGTGTCAGGCTGCCAAGTGCGGCCTGAATAGGAATACGGTACCGGCGGGCGCACCGCACCTGAGATCGCACGCCCCGCGGTGTACTGTCCGCTCAAGGTCTCCGGAGCCCTGTGACACGGATCGCACCCCGGAGGCCAGCCACCTGCGATGGAGGTAGCTACCGTTGCCCGCGCTGCGCCGGATTGCCACGGCCGTGATGTGCGCCACGTTGGCCGCCGGGATCTCCGCGGTCGTCGAACCAACCGCTTCCGCCGCAGCCGCGACCTGCTCACCCACCGGTTCCGCCGCCCGCTATCTGGTGGTCTTCGATCGCGGGACGCCGACGCGGCAAGCCGCCGAACAGATCACTTCGGCCTGCGGCAGCACCACTATCTACTACCCGGAGATCGCGGTCGCAGTGGCACGCTCCGCGGATGCCGACTTTGCGGGCAGGATCGGCAGGCACCGCGTGTACAGCCCGCTACCCCCGGCCAGCAATGGCATCACCGAGGGTACGGCAAAGCCGGCGGACCCCGTGGATCTCAGCGAGGGCACCCACGCGGCCACCGCGGCAGACCGCACCGGCGCGCAGTGGGACATGCGCATGATCGGCGCACCGGCGGCGCACCGGATCACCGAAGGTAGCCGAAACGTCGTGGTCGGGGTGCTCGACTCCGGGATCGACCGCGACCAGCCCGAACTGGCGCGAGCACTGGCGCCGTCCCTCTCGGCGGGCTGCGTATCCGGCGCACCCGACACCGCCGCCGACGCGTGGACGCCGTCCACATCTACGCACGGCACGCAGGTCGCAGGCATCATCGCGGCCGCGGATGATGGCAAGGGCATTACCGGAGTCGCGCCGGGCGTGCGGCTGGCTTCGGTGAAGGTGGTCAACGATCGCGGTTACATCTACCCAGCCGCTGTGGTGTGCGGGCTGATGTGGGCCGCCAGGCACCATTTCACCCTCACCAACAACAGTTACTTCGTCGACCCCTGGCTGTTCACCTGCGCGAATGCCATGGGGCAGGGCGTGATCTACGAGGCGGTCCGGCGAGCCGCTGGATTTGCGCGTGCGCAGGGCGTACTCAACGTCGCGGCCGCTGGGAATGAAGGAGCCAATCTCACCGATACCGATCGCGACACCACCAGCCCAGACAACGTGGCGGCCTCGGCACGTCAGGACCGCGCACTCGGGCCGGACTGCGCCGTGCTGCCCGCCGGCCTCCGCGGTGTACTCACGGTCTCCGCCGTCGGTGCTGGCAGGGTGAAGGCTGGCTATTCCAGCTACGGGCTCGGAGCGATCGCCGTGACAGCGCCGGGGGGAGACCAACGTTCCCGGTGCGTGCTCACCACCGTCCCTGGCGGTTACTCCCCCGCCTGCGGGACCTCAATCGCCGCACCGCATGTGACCGGCGTCATTGCCCTGCTGGCTTCCACCCATCCGCATGCCGGCCCTTCGCAGCTCACGTCGATGCTGGAGGCGCAGGCACGCCCGGTCGCCTGCCCCGATAACTACGACCTCTCCGGTACCGGCGCGCAGGATGGCTACTGTGCCGGATACCGCGCCTACAACGGCTTTTACGGGCACGGCATGGTGGATGCGCTGGCGGCGGTGCTTCCCGGGCCGCGTGCGCACCTCGACGTGCGCTGAGGTATCCCGGGGTCAGGTCGTGAGCGTGGGGTTGTGGACCGGGGAGCCTTGACCTACCGCAGCGATCGGCAGCAGCGTCCTGCCACTCGGGCCGACCTCGATATCGGTGCCCATCGAGGGGCAGACACCGCAGTCGAAGCACGGCGTCCAGCGACAGTCGTCCTGCTCCTGCTCCGACTGGGCATCCTGCCAATCCTCCCAGAGCCACTCCTTATCGAGCCCGGAATCAAGGTGATCCCACGGCAGCACCTCGTGCTCGCCGCGTTCCCTTGTGGTGAACCAGTTCGTATTCACCCCGAGCGGCTCCAGCTCGGCGGCGGCGCAGTCCATCCAGCGCCGGAACGAGAAATGCTCCGTCCACCCGTCAAAACGGCCGCCCTCGCGCCATACCCGCTCGATGACCCGCCCGACCCGCCGGTCGCCACGAGAGAGCAGCCCCTCCACGAGTGAGGGCTGCCCGTCGTGGTACCGCATCCCGATGTTACGGCCGAGACCGCGGTCGGAGTTGACAGCAGCCCGCAGCTTACGCAGCCGATTGTCCACAGTGGATGGATCGCACTGCGCCGCCCACTGGAACGGCGTATGCGGCTTGGGGATGAAACCGCCGATGGAGATCGTGCAGCGAATATCCTTTCGCCCGCTGACTTCCCGCCCTGACCTGATGACGTTCTTCGCCATCTCGGCGATCTGCAGCACATCGTCATCGGTCTCGGTCGGCAGGCCACACATGAAGTACAGCTTCACCTGACGCCAGCCGTTGGCGAACGCCGTGGCCACGGTGCTGATGAGATCGTCCTCGGAGACCATCTTGTTGATGACACGGCGGATCCGTTCGCTGCCGCCCTCCGGTGCGAAGGTCAGCCCGGATCGCCTGCCGTTGCGGGAGAGCTCGTTGGCCAGCTCCACGTTGAACGCGTCCACCCTGGTGCTCGGCAGCGAGAGCCCGGTATTGGTGCCCTCGTACCGATCGGCAAGGCCCTTGGTGATCGCACCGATCTCGGAATGGTCAGCCGAGGAGAGCGAGAGCAGGCCGACTTCCTCGAAACCGGTCGCTTGGAGTCCTTTGTGCACCATCTCACCAATGCCCTGCACCGAGCGTTCGCGCACTGGCCGGGTGATCATGCCCGCCTGACAGAAACGGCAGCCTCGGGTGCAGCCGCGGAAGATCTCGACGCTCATCCGCTCGTGAACGCTCTCCGCGAGCGGCACCAGCGGTTTCTTGGGATACGCCCAGGCGTCGAGGTCCATCGTAGTGCGCTTGGCGACCCTTGGTGGCACACGCTCGGAATTCGGCCTCACCTCGGCCAGGCTGCCATCAGGATGGTAATCGACATCGTAATATCTCGGTACGTATACACAACCCGTCTCCGCCAGCCGCAACAGCAGCTCGGCGCGACCACCGGGAGCACCCTCCCGCTTGAATCGGCGCACGATCCCGGTGATCTCCAGTACGGCTTCCTCGCCGTCCCCGAGCACCGCGGCATCGATGAAATCGGCGACGGGTTCGGGGTTGAACGCCGAATGACCGCCCGCGAGCACCACCGGGTGTGCGATCGTGCGATCGGCCGCGTGTAGTGGAATGCCGGCGAGATCGAGCGCGGTCAGGAGGTTCGTGTAGCCGAGTTCGGTGGCGAAGCTGACTCCCAGCACGTCGAACACACCGACCGGGCGGTGATTCTCCACCGTGAACTGCGGCACGCCGTGCTCCCGCATCAACGCTTCCAGGTCCGGCCACACCGAGTAGGTGCGCTCGGCCAGCACGTCGGGCAGTTCGTTGAGAATCTCGTAGAGGATCATCACGCCCTGATTGGGCAATCCCACTTCATAGGCGTCCGGGTACATCAGCGCCCAGCGGACCGCTGCGGCGTCCCAGTCCTTGAGCGTGGCATTGCGCTCGCCGCCGACGTACTGCACCGGCTTTGACACCCTGGGCAGCAGCGGCTCCAGCTGGGAAAATACCGACTCCACACTCACAGGGGCCAGAGTAGCCACCCGCTACGGTGCGAGCAGCTCCACGGTCGGGAAGTACGTGCGGTAGCGGGTGCTGTCCCTGGTGAGCAGCCGCAGCTTCGACACCGCTGCGTGCGCGCCGATGAAGAAGTCCGGCAGTGTCGCGGTCTTGGTACCACCGCGCCCGCGATAGTCACGATGGACCTTTCCCGCGAGGAAGGCTGCCGACCAGGGCATGGCAGCCTGAATGAGATCGTGCTCGTCGAGGACCGCGTCGAACTCACTGATGTCGGCAAAACTCGTTGAAACCTCCGCATACACGATCTGATTGATGACGAGTTTCCCTTCGTCCGCGGCATCCGCCATCGCGGCCGACGACCACTGCCCCCAAGCTGGATCCAACCACAGCATGTCGATCAACACGTTACTGTCGACCAAGGTATATATCGCCACATTCACTCGCCGCGAATGAGGGCCATGAGGTCGTTGGTCGTCATCTCGGGTTCGGCCCGGCGAGCGTGCCGGGCCCTCTCCTGCATGCGCGCGACGAGTTGCTGTCCTCGGGTAAGGTCGGTCGCCGCCTTGACTATGCGCACCCCGTCCCCGTTCAGCACGAAGTCGACTTCGTCACCCGGGTGGATCCCCGCCTGTTCGCGGATGTCCATCGGGATGGTTACCTGCCCCTTGGTTGTTACTTTCATGAAGCAATAGTAATACCGTACTTACTCTTACCGCAACAACAGCCGTGCCAGCCTGCGCGATGCCGCCCACACCCCCACCGCCGCCATCACCACGAAGTAGGCGACGTGGCCGAGCATGCTGAACCCCACGACGCCGGTAGTCAGCCCGCGCATCAGCTCGACACCGTGGTAAAGCGGGAAGCACTCCACCACTATCTGCAACGGCCTCGGATACACCGACAGCGGGTAGAACGTGGTGGAGAGCAGGAACATCGGAATCACCGCGAGCAAGATGAGATCGAAGTCGGTGACCGAACGCAGGAACGTGGTAGCCGCCATGCCGATCGCGGCGAACGCGAAAGCCACCAGCAGGGCCGCGGGGAGCAGCAGCAACGCCCACACCGAGCCGATGAGCCCCATGCCCAGCATCACGATGATGAAGGCGACCGCGTACATACCGCCGCGTAGCAGTGCCCAGCTGACCTCGCCTACCGCCACGTCCACCGGCCCGAGCGGGGTGGCGAGCATCGCGTCGTAGAGCTTGGCGTACTTGAACTTGAAGAACACGTTGAAGGTGGCGTCGTACACCGCGCCGTTCATGGCCGAGGAAGCCAGCAGCCCCGGAGCCACGAATGCGACGTAGGACATCTGCATCCCGCCTGGCCCCGCCACCGTCTGCACGAGCTTGCCGAAGCCGACCTGAAACGCGAGCAGGTAGAACAGCGGCTCGAAGAACCCGGACACGATCGTCAGCCACATCCGGCGATTCACCAGCACGGAGCGCTCCACCAGCGCCCGCGACCGCCCGGCATACAACCCCGGCGGTATCACCCGCGCCACCAACCCCACACTCGTCACGGCCTCACACCACCAACCGACGGCGGAAGCGCCAGCGGGCAAGCAGCACGCCGAGCACCAGCAGCACAACCAAGTACGCGACATGCGCCAGCACCGCGGCCATGCCCATACCTCCGAAAGCGGCGGCCCTCGCCAGCGCCGTGCCGTGCCACAGCGGCGTGATCCACGCCAGTGGGCGCAGGAACGCCGGTATCGAGGACACCGGAAAGAACGTCCCCGCGAACAGCGTCATGGGCATCACGACGAACCGGAACAGCGCGTTGAAAGCGTTGCCATCGGTCGTGATGGTCGCTGCGAGTGCCATTACCAAGGCGCCGCAGGCCAGCCCGACCAACAATGCCACCGGGAGCGCCAGCAGCACCCACAGGGAGCTCAGCGCCCCGAAACAAGCGGCGATCGCGAGGTAGCCGACGCCAGCCAGGAGCAACCGCAGGCCCACCCAGATCAACTGACCCGCCAACAACTGCCCGGAGGTGATGGGAGTGGCCGTCACCGCGAGAAAATCCTTCTGCCACTTGAACCCGGACAGCACCGGGTAACTGGACTCCCCGACGGCGACCTGCATCGCGCTGGCGACCAGCAGTGCGGGAGCCAGGTACACCAGATACGGCAGCCCGCCGGTCGCCGCGTCCGCGTGAACCTGCGAGCCGAAACCGATACCCATCGCCGCCAGGAACAGCACCGGCTGGCCGATGCTGGTGAACACCGTGGAATGCCAATGCCTGCGGTACCACACCCAGTGCCCCTCCACCCGGAACAGCGCCGCACGGAAGTTGCCGACCACCCTGCCAGTGGAACTAACCATCACTCCACCAGACTCCGGCCGGTCAATCGCAGGAAGACGTCTTCCAGCGTCGATCGCCGCACCAGGCTGGAAGTAGGCCGCACCCCGCGCTCGTGCACGGCGGCCAGCGCCGCGTCCCCGTCGTCGGTGTAAAGCAGCAGCCGGTCCGGCAGTTCCTCCACCCGCTTGGCAAGGTCTTTCAACCGCAGCGTCAGCTCCGGCTGCGCGCCAAGCCCGAAGCGCAGTTCAAGCACCTCACGCGTGGAGTAACGGGCGATCAACTCCGAAGGCGATCCTTCCGCCGCGATCCGCCCGCCGTCCATCACCACCAGACGGTCGCAAAGCTGCTCGGCCTCGTCCATGTAATGCGTCGTGATGATCAGAGTCACGCCACGGGCCTTCAGGCGGAACAACCGGTCCCACAACAGGTGTCTGGCCTGCGGGTCGAGCCCAGTCGTCGGTTCGTCGAGCAGCAACAGCTCAGGATCGTTGACCAACGACCGCGCGATGGTCAGCCGTCGTTTCATGCCACCGGAGAGTGGTTCCACCTGCTCGTCGGCACGGTCACTCAGCTGCGCGAACTCCAGCAGCTCCCGTGACCTCGCCCGCAGATGAGCTCGGGACAACCCGAAGTATCTGCCATATACCTGCAGGTTCTGCCGGACGGTGAGCTCGACGTCGAGGTTGTCCTCCTGCGGCACCACACCGAGCCTGGCGCGGATCGCGGGCCCGTCCGCCCGCGGATCCATCCCGAGTACCCGCAGTTCGCCTCCGGTGCGCGGAGAGACACACCCGATCATGCGCATGGTGGAGGACTTGCCGGCACCGTTCGGCCCGAGGAACCCGAAGGCCTCGCCGCGCATCACCGTCACGTCGATGCCGCGCACGGCTTCGAACCCACCGAAACGCTTCCGCAACCCGCTGGCCTCGACCAGGCCGACCCCGTCCGTCATCACGGCAGCCACGGTATAGCCGGACACCGACAGGATTCAGCTGAATTAAGCATCGAGCACGCACGACGTAGGTCTCAGAGTTGGGGGAACCAGAGCTTGATCTCGCGCGCGGCCGATTCGGCGGAGTCCGAACCGTGCACCAGGTTGTACTGCACCTCGAGGCCGTAATCCCCGCGAAGACTGCCGGGCGCGGCCTTCGCCACAGGGTCGGTAGCGCCCGCGAGCTGCCGGAACGCCGCGATCGCGTTCGGCCCCTCCACCACGGCCGCCACCACCGGGCCGGAGGTGATGAACTCAAGCAGGTCCGGGAAGAACGGCTTGCCGTCGTGCTCGGCGTAGTGCTGCTCCGCGACAGCGCGCTCGACGGTTCGCAGTTCCAGCGCGGCCAGCGTCAGGCCCTTTCGCTCGATCCGGGAGATGACCTCCCCGACAAGGCCACGGCTGACACCGTCGGGCTTGACAAGGACCAGGGTGCGCTCGCTCACGACGACACTATCTCCTTCACGAAAGGCGGAAATCCGGTGTGCAGCGTAGTAGGACCGCTCAGCCGTCGCGGAGCAGGCAGGCGATTCACCGTGGGCCGCTCTGCTGCTGGCTCGGGAGCTGTCCACGGGCCATCCGCCTAGCGACATCGAACCGCATCCAGAACAGGCAGCCCCACACCAGCGCGAAGATCACACCGATCACGGCGAGTGGCACGCTGAGGAAAACACAGGCGATCATCACCACCTGCAGCAAGGCAATGACGCCCTGCGCGCCAGGACGGCGCAAGAAACCGCAGGTCGCCAGCAATGCCAGCACGACGACACCGATCACCCAGCCAACAGTCCTGTCGAGGCCGCCGGTGGACTTCGCGACCACCAGCAACGCCAGCGCCACCACGACGGCCTCGATCACCAGCGTGCCTGCCATCACGCCTCGGAACGATCGCATCGGACCCTTGACCGGCTGCGGCGAGTCAGGCGCCTGCGCCGCATTGTCACTCATGCGGGCTCCCTACCGAACAGCAAGCGCGCGTCACCAGCGGTGACGACCGACCCCGTGATCAGTACCCCACCCCCGGTGACGTACTGATCGGGTTCGGCGGCGCCTTCGGCGAGACCGACGGCGGTCTCGATGGCGTCATCCAGACCGGGCCGCACGACCACTCGCTCCTCCCCGAAGATCTTCTCCGCCACTTCGGCAAGTTCGTCCGGGTCCATCGCGCGGGGTGAGGAATTGCGGGTCAACACCACTTCCGACAGCACCGGTTCCAACTCGGTCAGGATGCCATCGACGTCCTTTCCCGCCATCACACCCAATACCCCGACCAGCCTGCGAAACGCGAATTCCGAGGTCATCGCGGTGGCCAACGCACGCGCGCCGTGCGGGTTGTGCGCGGCGTCGAGCAACACGGTCGGCGCGGAGCGCACCGGTTCGAGCCTGCCAGGTGTGCGTACCTCGGCGAACGCCTGGCGCACGGCATCGACATCGAGTTGCCGGTTCCTGCCCGCGCCGAAGAATGCCTCGGCGGCGGCAAGCGCCAGCGCCGCGTTATGCGCCTGGTGCTCCCCATGCAGGGGGAGGAAGATCTCATCGTAGATCCCGCCGAGGCCCTGCAGTCGCAGCTGCTGGCCACCGACAGCAACCTGCCGCTCCAGCACGGCGAACTCCGAACCCTGCCGTGCCACTGTCGCGTCTACTTCGGTGCAGCGCTTCAGTACCTCGGCCGCCACATCCGGCTGCTGCTGCGCGAGGATCGCGATCGAGGACGGCTTGATTATCCCCGCCTTCTCGCGCGCGATACCCAGCACGTCATTGCCGAGGTACTCCACATGGTCGACACCGATCGGTGTGATCACGGCGACTTTGGCCTTCGCCGTGTTCGTCGCATCCCACCTGCCGCCCATCCCCACCTCGATCACCGCGGCATCGACGGGCGCATCGGCGAAAGCTGCGAATGCCATCGCGGTGAGCACCTCGAACTTCGAGAGCCGCACCGGGCTCTCGGAGTCCACAATAGACAAATAGGGCTCGACGTCTCGGTAGGCGTCGAGGTAGGCATGCAGGTCGATCGGGTGCGAGTCCAGGCTAATGCGCTCGGTGGCCAATTGCAGGTGCGGGCTGATGAACCTACCGGTACGCAGCCCGGCCGTGCCAAGCAACATATCGAGCATCCTGGCGACGGAGGTCTTGCCGTTAGTGCCCGCGATCTGCAACACCGGGTAGGCGTCCTGCGGCCTGCCAAGCAGTTCCAGCAGCGCCGCGATCCGTTCCAGCGAAGGGTCGATCTTGCTTTCCGGCCAGCGCGTATCAAGCTCCGCTTCGACCTGCCGCAGCGCCGCCACCGCCGCCGCGTCGTTTTGGGGCACGCCGCGCCTCCCAACCGTTATCCGCCGTCGCCGTTCGCGCCGCCGAGTCTACGTTGCGGCGGGGTACCCGCCGCGCGCGGTTGACATGCGGCGCCGTGAGCTGGCGAACGGTTCCGGCGTGACGCGGCTAAAGTCGCTTTCATGACCCCGCCTGAGCGAAGGGTAACGGAGAAGTCCGGATGCTGACCACATCGCGCCAGGAAGCGGTGGCAGGCACAGATCCTGAGGAAGCCGGTTCCCGCACGCGGTACCGCCTGACGGTGGTCACGGTAGTACTGGTCGTGGCCGCGTTCGGTGTGCTGATCTACCAACGCCGGTGGATCAGTGACGACGGGCTGATCGTGGTACGGGAGGTCAGGGAGATCCTCGCGGGCAACGGGCCCAACTACAACCCGTTCCAGCGCGACGAGGTTGATACCAGCCCGTTGTGGACCTGGTTGCTCGCCGCGTTCGCTGTCGTCTTCAGGTTCGACGTCGCCGTCGATGCTGTGGTGCTCGGCTGGCTGTGCTCGGTGATCGGACTGGCGGTGGCGCTGGCAGGTAGTGCCCGCTTCCATCGACTTCGCGGTACCCGAGGGCAGTTGGTACCTGCCGGCGCGCTGGTTCCGCTTGGGGTGGCCGCGTTCTGGGACTTCGGCACGTCAGGCTTGGAAAACGGGCTGAGCATGCTGTGGCTCGGCACGGTGTGGTGGCTGGCCGTGGCGGTGACGGACGGCGGCAGCCGACGCGGGTTCGCCGCCGTCGCGATCGTCCTCGGGCTCGGGCCGCTCGTCCGGCCGGACTTCACGCTGGCCACGATCGTTTTCGGCATCGCGCTGCTGATGATCGCCCGTCCCGGCTGGCGTCGCGGCCTCGCGTGCTGCGCCGCCGCCTGTGTGCTGCCCGTCGGATACGAGATCTTCCGAATGGGCTACTACGGCCTCACGGTGCCGATGCCGGCCCTCGCCAAAGAGGCGTCCGATGTGCTGTGGGCACAAGGGTTGACCTATCTCGACGACTTTTTCGCCACCTACCAGTTGTGGATACCGCTCGCGCTGATCTGTGTCGCCGGGGCCAGGGCGCTCGGCAGGTACGGCGTGGATCGGCGGACCGCGATACTCATCTGCGCCCCGATCGTGTCGGGCGTGCTGCTCGGCGGCTACGTCGCACGCGTCGGCGGCGATTACATGCACGGCAGGATGTGGCTGCCGGTGGTGTTCGTCCTGTTGCTTCCGGTGATGCTGATCCCGATCGGACGCAAGCGCGTGGCCGAGTCGATCGGGGTGGCCGGACTGGTGATCTGGGCACTGATGGCGGGCCTCGCTGCGCGGACCCCATACCATGGGATGGAGTTCGGGCCGAACGGCGTGACCAACGAGCGTTCCTACGAGGTCGCCGCATTCTCGAACGCCCACCCGACAACGACCGCATCGCGCACCGTCGGCAACGGCCTCAAGCCCGAGCTGGCGCGGCTGACCGCGGGCGACAACCGCCCGCTCGCCATCAGCGGCGGCGTGACCGCGAGCGGCCCACTGTGGGTGATGCCGCTGTCGACAGCGCTTCCGGACCACAGCGCGTTCTTCTACAACAACATGGGCATCGCCGACGCCGCCATGCCAGTGGACGGCACGGTGATCGACGTCAACGGGCTGGCCACACCACTGGCTGGGCATCTGCAACTGACGCAGCACGGGCGGCCTGGGCACGAGAAGTGGCTCCCGGTTGCCTGGGTCATTGCCAGCTACGCCGCCCCGTCCGCGATCGCCACGATGCCGGAGAACCACGGAGCCACCAGGGCACAGGTTCTCGCGGCCCGCCATGCCCTCTCCTGCGGCGCTCTCAAGCAGATGGTGACCTCGGTCGATCAGCCGATGAGCATCGGCAGGTTCTGGCACAACCTCACCGGCGCCATCACTCGCACCAGCATGCGCGTGCCTGCGGACCCGTTCGCCGCGCAGCGCCAGTTCTGCGACTGAAGCGCCGTGCGTACTTTCGTCGGCTATAGCCGACGAAAGTACTCACGGTGCGGGAGTGGCGGCTACGCGCTTGCCAGGCTTACTTCGATGTGTAGCTCGGCGTCGGCGGCCGCGTCGAGGTCGAGGACGCCGACGTTGCCTGCGGCACGCAGGTCGGCCCCGATGGAACCGACCGCGTCGAGTTGCGCCGCCGAACCCTGCACCCGGACTTTCTCGACCGGGGCGCGCATGGACTGCTTGGCGTCGGATTTGGCCCTGCGGATAGCGCTGATCGTCGTGCTGGCCAGCGACAGCAGGTCCGTGTCGCCACTCGCGCCTGCAGCCTGCGGTGTCGGCCATGCGGCGGCGTGCACCGAGTCGTCATGCCACCATGACCAGGCTTCTTCGGTGCTGTAGGGCAGGAACGGCGCCAGCAGCCGCAACAGCGTGGACAGCGCGGTGCGCAGCGCACGGCGAACCGACTCGGTGGCCGCGCCGCCGTCCTCGTCGTAGGCACGCTGCTTTACGAGTTCCAGGTAGTCATCGCAGAACACCCAGAAAAACCGCTCGGTACGTTCCAAGGCCGTGGTGTACTCGAACCCTTCCATGGCGTCGGTGGCTTCGCGCACCACGTCGTCAAGCACCGCGAGCATCGCGCCGTCCAGTGCCTCGGTGATGCCCGCGTTCGCAGCGGGCTCCGGGAAGCCGAGCACGAACTTGCTGGCGTTGAGCAGCTTCGTGGCCAGCCGCCTGCCGACCTTCATCTGACTCTCGTCGAAAGCGGTGTCGGTGCCAGGCCTGCCACTGGCGGCCCAGTACCGCACCGCGTCGGAGCTGAACTGTTCGAGCAGACCCATCGGGGTGACGACGTTGCCCTTCGACTTGCTCATCTTCTTGCGGTCGGGGTCCAGAATCCAGCCTGACAGCGCGACGTGCCGCCACGGCAAGGTGTGCGCGTCGAGTTCGGCACGCAGCACGGTGGAGAACAGCCAGGTACGGATGATGTCGTGCCCCTGCGGCCGCAGGTCCATCGGGAACGTCTTGGCATACAGCTCGGGGTCGTCATCCCAGCCGCACACGATCTGCGGTGACAGCGACGAGGTGGCCCAGGTGTCCATGACGTCGGGCTCGGCGGTGAACCCACCGGGACGGTCGCGCTGATCTGCGGTGTGGCCGGAAGGGACATCCGAAGACGGGTCGACCGGCAATAGGTCGGAGCTGGGCAGGATGGGGGCGCCGTAGTCCGGCTCCCCGTTCTCATCCAACGGGTACCACAGCGGGAACGGGACACCGAAGAAGCGCTGGCGGCTGATCAACCAGTCACTGTTGAGGCCGCGAACCCAGTCTTCGTAGCGCGCCCTCATATAGGACGGGTGCCAGTGCAGTTCCGACCCGCGCTTGAGCAAGGTGTCCTGATGGGTAACCGAACGGATGAACCACTGCCTGCTTGACACGATCTCCAGCGGCTTGTCGCCCCGCTCGTAGAACTTCACCGGCCGCGCGGTTTTCCGCAACTCACCGTGCAGATCACCGGACTCCCGCAGCATCGCCACCACGCGCTCGCGCGCGGTGTGCACCGTGGCACCCACCAGCGCGGCATAGGCCTCCCGCCCCGCCGGATCATCGAGACCGGCGGGCGCCTCCGGCAGGATGCGACCGTCCCTGCCGATGATCGTGCGGGTCGGCAACGACAGCTCGCGCCACCACTGCACATCGGTCAGATCACCGAACGTGCAACACATGGCAATGCCCGCGCCGCGTTCCCGTTCGGCGGCGGGATGCGCGAGCACAGGCAGGCGCACCCCGAACACCGGTGAGGTGACGTATTCACCGAACAGTGTCTGGTAGCGCTCGTCGTCCGGGTGCGCGATCAGCGCTACACAGGCAGGCAACAGTTCGGGGCGGGTGGTCTCGATAAACACCGGCTCGGCGTCGGGGCCATGAAAGCTGATGCGGTGCCACGCGCCGACGTGCTCGCGGTCCTCCAACTCGGCCTGTGCCACTGCGGTCCGGAAGCCGACATCCCACAAGGTCGGTGCTTCGGACTGGTAGGCCTCACCGGCCTGCAGCAGGCGGAGAAACGCCCGCTGGGCGACTCGCTGAGCGGGACGGCCGATGGTTGTGTACGTCATCGACCAGTCAACCGAAAGGCCCAACCGCCGCCAGACCGCCTCGAAGGCTTTCTCG
>JBOHEL010000073.1:0-14126 GCA_050700995.1 Sciscionella sp.
GCTGAGGACGCTGTCATGGTCGAGGCCGTTGCGTGGCCCGACCTGAACCTTGTCGCCGCCACCGGCCACCGGCGACCTCGCCGAGGTACCGGCAGGCACCGACCTGCTGGTGTTGCGTCGGGGCAGGCAACTCGCACCGGGCACCCGCTTCGTGCTCGACGCGTCGGTGACCAGCCTCGGCCGCCACCCGGACTGCGACATCGTGCTCTCCGACGTGACCGTCTCCCGGTGGCACGCCACGATCCGCCGCGAGCATGGTTACGCCACTCTCGTCGACGGCGGCTCGTTGAACGGCACGTACCTCAACGGCCACCCCGTCGATGAGGCCGACCTCGGCGACGGCGACGACGTCTGGATCGGCACCTACCGGTTCACCTTCCACGCAGGCAACGCCACGCCATGACCCCGGCACGCGGTCGTAGGTCTCTTCGGCGTTGACGCTGCGTGCGAGTGCTCCACACCGATCGACACGCCGGTGGTTTCGTCGAGATGCCTGTGGTTTCGCAGGGATGCCTGCGCTACCCGGGTTTGTGGGTGAGTGCGCCTCGGAAGTGCCCGACGACGTCCTCCGGTCCAGTGGTGGTGTCGGGGCGCCAGTGCTCGACCGGAACCAGGCCCGGGTCGAGTAGGCCGAGCTGTGGCGGGAGCAGCGCGGCGATCTGCTGGCGGTCGCGGGGGTAGCCGGGGGTCGTCGAGTTCTGGTAGAGCGCGCGGATGCGTCGCAAGGCCGCCTCGGGTTCGCTGCTGGTGTCGATGTGTGAAAGCGCCAGGTAGCTGCCGGGGGCGAGTGCGTCGGCGTAGGTGGCGACGATGCCCGCGGGATCGTCGGCGTCGGAGACGAAGTGCAGCACCGCGACCATCAGCACCGCGACCGGTTGAGTGAAATCCAGCAGGTCGGTGACGGTGGGGGCGCGCAGCACCGTGTGAGGCTCGCGCAGGTCGGCACGGGTGATCGTGGCAGTCGGCACGTTGGCCAGTATGCGTTCGGTGGCGACGACCGCGACCGCCTCGCTGTCGACGTACGCGACTCGGGCGGTGGGGTCAGTGGCGTGGGCGATCTCGTGGACATGGCCGACGGTGGGCACACCGGATCCCAAGTCGAGGAACTGCCGGATGCCTTGCTGCAGGCAGTAGCTCACCACACGGCGCAGGAAAGCACGGTTGGCGCGCGCCCCGGCGGCGGCCTGCGGGGCGACGGCGAGTATCTGATCGGCCAGGGCACGGTCGGCGGCGAAGTTGTGGGCACCGTCGAGGTAATAGTCGTACATGCGGGCCGCGTTGGGCGTGTTCACATCGAGGTCGGCGAACGCGGCAAGTTCCGCGCTGGGCGTGTCGTCGGTCATGGACGTCAGGATATCGGCGGGCTTGCGAACCGGTAAGAGCTTGGCCGCGACCTCGAATACCCCGTGGAGGCGGTCGGTCGTCCCTACCTCAGCGGTTGTCGTCGCCGAAGACGTGGTCGAGCTGGGTTTGCACGATGGCCGTCGCGCTCTGCGAGGTCTGCTCGCCGGTGACGATGGCGAACATGAGGCCGTCGAGCATGGCGAGCAGGCCACCGGCGTCGCGCTCGGCGGTGGCGGCCGAAGCGCCGCCGCCCGCCGCCCTGGACAGCCGGATCTGCTCGGCGAGCACCGCCTTGAGCTCGACGCCGCCCGCCGCAAGTCGGGCGGCGTTCTGCGGCTTCAACATGAAGCGCCGGATGGACACCCGCGACACCGGCCTTTCCACCCACCTGACGCAGTACGACGTGCCGCGACGGCAGCGGCCACCGCTGTATAGCCTCCGCGACCTGACCGAGGACGTGATCGCGGTATTCGACGCGCTCGGCTGGCACGCGGCGCATCTCCTCGGCGCCTCGGAGGGCGGCATGATCGCCCAGGCCACCGCGACCCACCACCCCACTCGGGTCCGCAGCCTGACCTCGGCTCTCGCGACGCCGACGACCTCCCTGCTGGTGAACCGGCCGAAGATCCTCCCCAACCTCAAGGCACTCCGGGCCATGCACAGAACGTCGAAGGACCGCGACGCCGAGGGACATGCGTGCGGCCACCGACCAGTAATAACGGCCAAGTCGATGGCCGCGGCGCTGACGCGTCCACCGGCCCTGCCGGGGCGGTGCGGCTACGACACGATGCAAGCCGAACTCACCCGGTGAGGTTCCCAGTTAGCACAACCTGTTACCGACCGTAGTGGCCGTTTCGGGTGCGGTCGCTCTGGTTGGCGGTACCGGCAGCGCGTGGATCCACCTAGCGTGATGGCTGGCGCCATCGCGACCGCAGGCGCATGCATCCAGCACGCACTCGTTTCGGGAGGAACCATGGATGAGCATCAGGTGTCCGGCGCGCAAGGTGGATGCAACTGCTGCAGCAGTTGCACGGGCCCGGGTTGTGGCTGTTGCGGAAGCTGCGGCAAATAGCCGAGCCGATGGCTACCTTCTGCGGTACGCCACGCCGCGCAGGATCCAGCGCGTGGTGGCTTCAGGATCCGGAGGCGGCGTCGTCGTCGTCGCGCTCGGCGAGCGCGGCAAGCAGGTCGGTGCGGGCGCGGAAAACCCGGGAGCGGATGGTCCCAACGGGGCAGTCGCAGGCCTCGGCGGCTTCGGCGTAGGACAACCCGAGCACGCGGGTGAGCACGAACGCTTCCCGCCGCTCTGGTTCCAGCGCGGCGATGGCTTGCCGCACCTCGACCCATCCTGACGGGGCGGGTGCGGCCCGGCGTTGGTCGAGTTGGTGCTCCCAGTCGGCGCCGCTGGTGCGGGGGCGACGCTGAGCCGTGCGCACCTGATCGGCTGCCACCCTCCTGGCGATCGAGAACAACCACAGGCGGGCGGGGGCCTTCCCGGCATAGCGCGGCAGCGCCGTGAAGGCCCGCAGGTACGTCTCCTGGACGAGGTCGTCGACATGATGAGGGTCGCCGAGGTAGCTCAGCAGACGACGCAGCGCCGCAGTGGTGGCGCGGATGAAGGATGCCGCAGCGTCGCGATCGCCCTGTTGCGCGGCAACCGCCCAGCCGGTGATCGCCTCGTCATCCATGCGCAAGTCCTCCCAGATCAGAGACCTCACCGTACGGCATCGCCACAATGCGGATACCACCATCCGGTATGGCCGGGAACTACGGTGCTGGCGCGGACGACCTGCACCATGTGGAACGTGACACCGTGGATTGCCAGACCGCGCGCGAAGCCCTTTCCGCCTCCCTGGACGGCGAAGACCCCGGGCTGAAACCCGTCAGGCTGGACCAACATCTCGCGGGCTGCCCAGCGTGTCGACGGTGGCATGAGGAGGCAGCCTGGTTGAACCGCAGGGCCCGGCTTTCGCCTGCCGGTGCGGATGGCCCGGACCTGACCGAGGCGATCCTGGCCCGCCTTCCGCTGGCGCGCCGCCGCCGAAGGCGCCTCGCGTTGCGCATCGCCCTGCTCGTGGTCGCACTCACCCAGCTGGGGATCGGGCTGTCCAGCCTGTTCGGACCACTGGGCATGCACACCGCCATACCCGTCAGCGCGCACATGGATCACGAGGAGGCCGCCTTTAACCTCGCCTTCGCCATCGCACTGTTGCTGGTCGCCGTCAAGCCTCAGCGCGCGCTGGCCCAGGTTCCGGTACTGGGCAGTTTCGTGCTGGTGCTCGTCGCGGCGTCGGCGGTCGACCTCGCAGACAGTCATGTCACCTTGGCCCGACTGGCCACCCACGTGCCCATCGTGGCGGGCCTGCTGCTCACGGCCGTGCTCGCCCGTCACAGTCGCACCGGTGCCGGGCCCGCCGGGTCCGGTGCGGTTACCCCGCGAACCGCATCACCGGGCGCACCGCGTGCGGGCGACACGGCCCACCCGCACCCCATCGACGCGGACCCTGCCTCCGAGGGTCACACCTCACCTGCGGCGCACCGCAAGATCGCCTGACGCTGCCTGCCGACTCGTCGTCATGTGAGGCCCCCAATCTCGACGCTGCCCGATGCGCGCGGTGGCGGCCCCCGAAGAAACTGGAGAATGTGATGACCGATTCCCGGCTTGTGGTGTTGCGGTGGGTCGCGATAGCGGCGGCCTTCGTCAACCTCGGCATCCACCTTGCGATGGTTCCTGACCACCTCGCCGAGAAGCTCTACATCGGGATCCTGTTTGTCATCGGTTCCGCGCTGCTGGGCATGGTCATGGTCGGACTGGCCTCCGACCGCGACCGCCTACGCACTCCCGCTTGGATCGGCGGTGGCCTCGTGTGCGCGGTGGAATTCATCCTGTTCGTCATCAGTCGCACCGCCGGACTCCCACAGGGCTACCACGAAGCGTGGGCCGCCGCGCCGGAGGATCTGCTCGGCCTGGCATCCCTGTTCGTGGAACTGGTGTTCATCATCGGCGCCGCCGCCTCGCTGACGGCGACACCCCGCAGTGCCGAAACAGCGACCAACTGGCTGCCGCTGCACGACCGCACCGCACCCCTCGCCTGATGATCGCCTGGATTTCGTGGTCGAGAATGATCAACGGGCACCGATGATCCTCCGGTGTGGGCGTGCGCCTAACGGGCACGGGTGGTGGTGGCGGTGGGCGTGAACCGTACCGTCGCGGGCAGCGCGTCGAGGTCGAGTGCTTGGCAAAGCCTTGGCACCGCGTGGGTTTCGATCTGGCCTCGGATCGCGGTGAGTTCGGCGTCGTGTTCGGTGCGCACGATCAGGTGCAGTGTGGGATCGCGGCGGTGCCCCGTCAGCCACGCCGCCGCGGCACGCACGCCTTGGTAGGACTCCACATCCGTTGTCAGAGGGTCCGCAACGAGAGCGGCATCCAGGCTGGTGATGCCGTGGTCGTCGGTGGTTTCCATCCGCCAGCCGCCGGTTTTGGGGCGCCGGAAACCCTGCGCGACGAGCCATCGCAGGCAGCCGAGGCCGAGCAGGATCGCGACCGAGGCGGCGAGGTAGCGCACCCAGCTCGCGAGCCGAATGTGTTGTGGCAGAAGCGGATCGTGGTTGGGCAGCAGGTGCAGCACGCCCAGGTTGGTGGTCACCGAGAATGCTCCTGCCGCCAGCAGCACGACGCCGACGAGGATCAGCAGTCCCCGGTTGAGCCTGGCGGGCCGGTTGGGGCTACTCATGGCTTGTTCCTTCGATGTTTCACCCGCAGCCGCAGCCGTGGCGTGATGGCGAGACCGACCCCGGAAAGCCTTGCCGCCACAGCGTTTCCGGCCGCTACTCGCACCGCGTCGGTGTCACGTCGTTCGGTGTGTGCCATCCAGGAGATACGACGCCTGCGCACCCGCAACCGTCCCCGCCGCACGCCATCGGTATCTCCCAGCGTGACCCGAAGCGCGCTCCGCAGACCGTTGCGGGAGACACCGGCGTCGGTGGGGAAAGCCGAGTCCGCTTCGGTGAGCGGGAGCACGGTCGGCTTGCCAGGCAACACGCCGCACAGCAACGACAACAGGCCGAGCGCCGCGACGACGGACCCGGCGACCAGCACCATGGTGTCGTTCCAGTGCAGCTGATGGGCCCAGGTGGCGATGGTGGCGAACGGAATCAGCGGCCGACGCCGCACCAGCAACTCGATGCACGACGTCGCCACCAGTACGCACACCGCCAGTATCACCATGGCCAGCAGGCTGGCGGGCAGCGTTCGGCGCGGACGGCGGATCATCGCACCCTCGCACCGCCTGCCGTGCTCAACGCGGTCACGGTGATGTCGACCCGCCGCACGGTCAGTCCGGTCAGCTCCAGCACGCCGTCACGTAGCTCGCCGCGCACCTGCTCGGTGGCCGCTGCCACCGACATCGGGTACGGCACCGAGCAGCGCACCGCGAGACTCGTCTCGGCGTGGCCGTGCAGGTGGGCGCGAACCTGCGCGTCCCGCTCCGGATCGTGCTGCCCGATACCGACACCCAGCACGCGTCGCGGGGTGCCGCCGACCCGATGGCAGTCGGCGACGAGCCGAGTGGCGATCCGCTCGATGGCCTGCTCACTCACCGTGGTGCGCCCCGCCACCCGATCGTCGGACGCCTCGGGTGCATCGGTGCGCTGCCCGGGCTGCGTCAGCGTCTCGTCAACGGCGTGCACGTTCACGCTCCCTGCCGGTCAGCGCCGAAAGGTCGAAGCGGCCGTCGAGATAAGCCCCGACCGCAAGCCCGACGGCGCCGAGCGCCACCACGATGATGAATGCCGCGAACCCGCCGAAGGCACCGGCGAATCCCAGCGCCAGCCCGGCGAGCATCCCGATCACTGTCGCGTTCATGGTTCACTCCACCCGCGCGGTGTGCTGCGATCCGGTGTGCTCGTCGCCCTCGCCGAGGTACACGTCGTTGACGTTGATGTTGACCTCGACCACGTCCAGCCCGGTCATCTGCTCGATACCGCTGATCACGTTTTTACGCACCGCGCGCGCAAGGTCGGGAATCGCGACACCGTAGTCGACGAGCAGATCGAGATCCACCGCCGCCTGCCGCTCTCCGACTTCGACCGTGACGCCCTGCCCGGAGCTGGACTGTGCGCCGGGAATCCGCTCTCGGATCGCGCCGAACGCTCGCCCCACGCTGCCGCCGAGACTGGCCACGCCTGCCACCTCACGTGCCGCCATACTGGCGATTTTCTGGACCACGGTGTCGGAAATTGTGGTGGAGCCGTGTTTGCTCGCCAGCGCGCCGCTCGACTCCGTTGTGGACACTTCGTGGTTCTGACCTCGGCCTGACCGCGCGCTTACCTGCTCGGTCTTCTCCGTCGTTGGGTTGCTCATAACGCCTACGCTCTCGATGTCGTCGTGGAACCGTTCACTCAATAAGGACACCGGGATCGCGGTTTCCTCACGCCCATCCGTACACAGTGTTATTCGGTGGTTTCCTCGGCGAAAGCGCACGCGTCGATATCGATCACCCGTAGCCGCAGGCGGGCGTCCGCGAACCTGGTTCCGGCGAGCACGGCGCGGATGGCAGCGCCGACCTGGTCCAAGCGCGGCGGCAGCGGCAGGGCGGTCGCGACGACCCGAATCTCGACGAGCTCATCGTGCAGGTCGATCGCCAGCGTCTGCGGATCCCACCCCAGCAACGCACCGCCCTTGCGCAGCGCCGGTGCGGCGGGTCGCACACCGTGCACGGTGCGTACCGCTTCCGCCACGCGCTGCGTGATCCGCACCGCTGAGTCGTCGGTCACCGGCCACCTCCTGGCGGCACTTCGATATCGAGCACCGACACCGAGACGGCAGTCACCGACAGGCCGGTGTTCGCGGTGACGGCGTCGATGACCGCGCGCCGCACCGCGACGGCGACATCGGCGACGCGGTGGCCGCCCGCCACGGCGATGTTGACGGCGACGGCGACGGTCGCGACGCCGTCGTCGACCGTGGCGCTCGCCCCGGCGACCGGCGCGGGGTGCAGTCCCGCCCAACGCCCCCGCGCGGCCCGCTGCCAGCCGCTCACCAGGCCCGCCACGCCGGTCTCCAACCGCTTGACACCCGGTGTCGCCGCCGCAGCGTGCGCCGCGATGGCAGCCGCGGTAGCTGGTGCGATGACCACCTCGCAGCGCTGGCTTTCTGCGGCGCGCTGATAGTCGGCGTCTTCCTCTGACGGTGTAGGCGACTGGCTCACGGACTCCATCCCATCCCTGTTCATGACGAGTAGACATCCTCGACGAGCAGATCGCAGCGTGTGATTCGCACCCCGATCCGGTCGTCGGCTGCCCGCGTTACCCGCTCCCGGATCGCGCCGAGGGTCTGCTCGGCGGGCGCGGTGCCGTAGCGCAGCGCCAACGACAGCTCCACGTGCAGCTCTGCGGTGCCGTGCTCGTCGTAGCCCGCCAGCCGCACCGCGCAGTGGCGTGCGCGTACGCCCGCCACGCCGTCGGCCGCATACCGCAGGATCACCGCGATGGCCTGCTCGCTGACCTCGACCCGATAAGTGCCCTCCCGCAGCGGGAGCATGCCCGGCCTGCGAACCTCGGCGCGCACCGCCTGCATGATCCGCTCGGTGAGGCCCGCAGGGGGCTCAACCGGCGCCGCGTTCAACAGCGCCGTGGCCTCCCACAGCGATCGCAGCCCCTCCCGCGCGGTACGGCAGTGCCTGCACGTGCGCTCGTGCGCATCGGGTGGGTGGCCTGCCTCCATGGCCGCGACCACGTCGTCGAGCAGGCGCTCGCACGGGAGCACGTAGACCTCGGTGGTGTTGTTCACCGCCACGAGCCCATCACCTCCACCAACTCCGCGCGCGCCCGCGCGATCCGGCCACGCACCGAAGCCGGGCTCGTCCCGACGATGTGGGCGATCTCGTCGTAGCTGCGGCCGTGCGCTTCGCGCAGCAGCCAGCAGGCTCGTTTCTCCGGCGTCAACCCCTGCAGCGCCCGGTTCAGCGCGACGAGCTGCGCGTCGATCTCGGAGACCCGTTCCGGCTGCGTCGCCGCCACGGTCGACTCCGCGATCGCCTGGTCGAGCGGCACCTGTGGCCGGCGGGCGCGCAGTACGTTCAGGCATCGGTTCGTGGCGGTGCGGTAGAGCCAGCCGACGAACGCGGCGTTTACCCGCAGGTCGGCCAGCCGTCGCCACGCGATGAGGAACACCTCCTGCACTACGTCCTCGGCGTCGGATCGGCTGGCGAGCATCCGCACCGCCAGCCGATACATCGGTGCTTGGTAGCGCCGCACCAGCTGTTCGAAGGCGGTGACGTCGCCGTCGCGGGCGCGGGCCACCAGGGTCGCGTCATCCAGCCGGTCGCCCGCATCGTCGTCACCGGCGCGGCCACCCTCGTGCGCCGCGCGGGGTGTCACCGAACCAGCCATCACCACCCGCACCTGTGCTCACGCGGCCCTCGGATGCGAGCCGCTATGAGGTTGAGACACCGTGGCGCACGAAACGTCACGGCCCAAATCCCATTCGCCCCGCTACGTGGGTGGTGGTCGCTGGCCGCTGTGTGGGGGCGTTTCGGCGACGACTCGGCGAAGCGGGAGCGGTAGTCGCACGTCATGGCGGAATTGTCTGGCCAGTTGCCCTTCGGCCCGCGCCCGGTGCCGCTCGCTCATGCCCGGCAGGTAGAGGCTGTCGACAAGGAGCTTCGCGTCCGCCTCGCCGCTCAGCGGCAGGGCGAACCTGCGGCGTTCATTCGAGCGGATTCGGAAGCCGCGGCGCCGCAGCACGCCGGGAAGTCCGTCGCGGGCCTGCGGGTTCGGCCATGGCTGCGCGCGCACGCCGAGGGCGGTCATGATCCGCAGCCACCGGTAGGCGCCGCGGATGTCGGGCCCCAATCGTGCGGGCACGAGTGCGCAGATCATCCCACCCGGCCGGGTGACCCTGACAATCTCGTCGAGCACCGCGTCCAGTGGTGAGACCACCGGCAGGCACATCGCCGCGATGATCCCGGCAACAGCGTCGGTGGCCAGCGGCAGCGCATCCGCTCCCGCTTGGAGCAGGGGGCCCCGCCCTGCCGCCCTCGCGTAGCCGAGTTCTCCTGCCGATGAGTCGATGCCGAGCCACTGGGCCGATGTGGGAAGCAGTGGCCAGGTGGGCGCGGAACCGCACGCTAGGTCGAGCAGCAACCCGTCGGCCTGCGCCATCGGTTCCAGCAGCCAGCCGTAGGGGGATTGGGCGCTCTTGCCGAGCAGGCGTTCGGTGATAGCAGGGCGCTCGTCGTGGAAGCAGGCCAAATACCGCCGCCATGGTTCGTTCACACTGCCGCCGCCGCCGTCGGCTTCGGTTGATCCTCGGATACCGCGATCCCTTCGCCGCCGCATGCGATGGTAACCCGGCGAGGGGGCGGACAGATTCACCGGGTGACTGCTGCCGCGGCTCCTGAACACCCAGCAGTCGCTGAGGCTCGCGTTCCTCGTCGGCGAGATGCGCCGCTCCTGATCCGGGGCAGAGACAGGATGTTGCCCGCCTCTTACGTGAAAGGAGCGGGCAACATCCGGTTAGGCGGGCTGGGTCAGTGCGCGGCAGTCTGTCAGGTAGCCGACGCTCCGATCATCTGGCCGAGCTTCTTCTTCTCGCCCGGATCGCTGCGATCCTTGATCGAGACGGACAGCACCGCGACGATCAGGTACAGCACGCAGTAGGTGATCGCGACGCCACCGCCGCCGACGACCGGGTAGAGAGCGGTCACGATGACCGGTCCCACGAATGCCGCGCCACCGGCACCGGTGTTCAGGATCGCCAGCGCGGAGCCCTTGTCCTTGAACTGCGCCATGGACGGCATCAGGGCGGACAGCGGCACGAAGCCGGCAAGCACGATGCCGAAGATCACGCCGAACAGGATCGCGATACCGAAGCTCTGCGTCGCCATGGGTACGAAGTACCACAGTGGGGTTGCGATGGCGCAGCCCACGCAGCCGAACCACGTGACGGTACGGCGCCACCCGAAGTAGTCACCGAATACGCCGAAGAACAGGTTCGCGCCGATATTGGCCGCGTAGGTGATCGTGGCCAGGGTGGCAAGCTGCCCCGTGTCGAGGAACCCGCCGTTGCTCGGGTCGGCGCCGAAGGTGAACGGGAACATCACCAGGAGGCCGTACTCCGGCGCGGTGTTGATGAGCCGCACGAAGAACCCGGAAATCATGCGCTTGTCGCGCCACAGCACGTCGATGCCCTCGAACAGCCGCTTGTAGCTGCGGGGGTTCTCCACGGTCTCGTCGGCGATCGGCTGCAGCCCGCTGGGGTGGCGGACGCAGAAACTACCGATCGCGGCACCGATCGCGACCAGCACCAGCGAGAGCACCAGCGTGGCATATAGAGTCGCGCCGAAGTGGATGGCGAGTGCGGCGATACCCGCGCCCAGGGTGGGTAAGCCACCGGTGAACACGAACCAGAACCAGCCTGCCGCCGAGCCGCGCATGCTTTCCTTCGCCAGCGTCTGCACCCACACCAGGAAGCCGAACGCGAACAGCGGGTAGGCGAAGCCGCGGAGCCCGTAGATGACGACGATGAACGCGAAGCTCTGCGTCGGGAGGGCTGCGAACAGAAAGATGATCTCGAAGAGCACCCACCAGCCCGCACCGAGCCACATCACCCGGCGCGGGCCCCAGATCGAGGACAGTGTGCCCGAGAACCAGGAAGCGATCAGTACGGCGACGCCGTAGACCGTCACCGTGGCGAACGACGCCTCGGAGCCCGGCAGGCCACCGCCGGTGGGGAGTGTCAGGTATTTCGACAGGTAGCTGATCTCGACGCCGTCGCCGATCATGAAGATCAGGACGCCGACGAAGCCCCAGAACAGTGGTCGGGGAATCCCGATACGTTCGATCCAGGAGCCGTCGTGGGCCTTGGCGGGCGCTGAGGCTCCTAGCTGTGTCTCGCTCATATTCTCGTCCTTTACAGCCTGGTGTGATAGCTCACCTGCGACATATGCTCACCCCGGACGAGAAAAATAGCAATACTTGTGTGGAAACTATCGTTTCAGATGTTCCGGAGCCGCGGGTGTCACGGTTCGGACATCGGTGCGCTCTGCGATCGTGGCGACCAGTTCCGGGTCCAGCTCACCGCCTTCCGGGTGGCTGAGCAGCACGTGGTCGAACTCCTCGACGCCGACGAAACGGTGCAGTGCCGTCCTCCCGACCTTGCTGGCGTCCATGAGCAGCACCTTCACCGCCGCGGCACGCAACATCGCCCGCTTGACCATGACGATCTCCTGCTCCTGGTGGAACGCCATATCCGTGGTCATGGCCGAGGTCGACTGCAGCCCCACGTCCACCGAGAACCCGGCGATCATCTCCTGCGCGGGCAGCCCGATGAAGGAGTCATGGGTGCGGGAGTACTCGCCGCCGATGCCGATAAGCCGGATGTCCTCGTGCTCGCGCAGCGCCTCGGTGACCTGCCGGTAGTTCGTGACCACGGTCAGCGGCCCGACCTCGGGCAGCAGTTTCGCCAGCTCGAAAACCGTGGTCGAGTCATCGAGCATCACCGACATACCGGGCGATATGAACTCGCACGCGGCGCGAGCGAGCGCGGCCTTGGCATCGGTGTTGACCTGCATCCGGAAGTCAGAGCTGGACTCGAAGACCGTCGACGGCTGCGCCGAGACGCCGCCGTGGTACTTCCGTAACACCCCGCGTGAGACGAGCTCGCCAATGTCGCGGTGGACGGTCATGAGGCTGACGCCGGTGAGCGAGGCCAGGTCGGCCGCGCTCGCGAACCCGTCCGCGACGACGTGTTCCACGATGACCTGCTGGCGCCGCGACCGTGTCGTACGCGCGCCCTTACCGGAGCCGTTAGCGGAAGCTGCCATGCGCCCCATCTTGCCCGCTCCGCGTGGTGCATGTCGTGCGCCCGGAGGCGTGGCCGCATCCCGCCTGTGATACTTGGATCGGGGCCATCGGCGGAAAGGCCGAACGCTTTCACGTCGACATAGTGACAAGTAACATAAATGATGATATTTTAATCGTCATGGCGAGGCGATACGAGGAGGCTGAGCGGTGAGCAACGGGGTCGTGTTCGACCTGGACGGGGTACTCGTGGAGAGCGAGCACCTTTGGGAGGAGCTATGGACGGTGTTCGCCGCGGAGCGGGGGGTGACCTGGACCGCCAAGCAGACCAAGACCGTGCAGGGCATGAGCGCGCCCGAGTGGGCGGCGTTCCTCGCGGACTTCTCGGGCGGCGCCGACAGTGCGGTCGACACGGAACGCACGGTCGTCGACGGGATGATCACGGCACTGGAGGGCGGGCGTATCGAGCTACTGCCGGGTTCCGGTCGAATGGTGACCGAGGTGGCGGCGCTGGCACCAATCGCGCTGGCCTCCTCCGCGCCGCGCAGGGTGATCGACGCCGTGCTCGCCCACCACGAGCTCGACAGGCACTTCACGGCCACCGTCTCCAGCGCTGAGGTGCCGCGTGGCAAGCCGAGCCCCGACGTGTACGTCGAGGCTGCGCGCAGGCTTGAGGTGGAACCGTCCCGCTGCTTTGCCGTCGAGGACTCCAGCAACGGGCTGCGCGCCGCCGCCGCGGCAGGCATGACGGTCGCGGCTATCCCCAACCCGCAGTACCCGCCGGCTGCGGACGCGCTGGCGAAGGCCGACTTCGCATCCCCCGACCATGACGAGATCCGGGAGTACCTGCTGGGGCGCCTGCACGAGTCCGGGCAGGCGAGTATGACCGCCACGGAGGTGTGAGAGCGATGGTGGACAGCACGAGGCCGGTGCTCGCGGCAGGCGACGAGTTCGTCTCCGAACACGTCCTGGTCGACGCGGTACGTGAGGCGGTCGGCGGGTGGCAGCGGTTGGCATTCAGGACGCTTCATGCACCGTGGCCCGTCGAGCCGTTCGGCCCGGTCGGCACCGTGGACGAGGCGAGCGGGACCGAGCAGGACCTGCTCGCAGCACTCGGTGACGCCGAGATCGCCGTGACCCAGATGGCGCCGTTCACCGGTCGGGTCATCAAGGAGGCGCCCGCGCTGAAGCTGATCAGCGTCTGCCGCGGCGGCCCTGTCAATGTGGACATCGCGGCGGCGACGGAGGCGGGCGTCGCCGTGAGTTTCGCGCCCGGGCGGAACGCGGCGGCGGCCGCCGAGTTCGCCGTCGGGCTGATGCTCGCCGCGCTGCGGCGCATCCCGGCGGCTGCCGCCGAGCTGAAGGCGGGAACCTGGCGCGGCGACTACTACAGCTACCCCAACGCGGGCCTGGAGCTCGACGGCGCGACCGTCGGTCTCGTCGGCTACGGCGCGATCGGCTCCATCGTGGCGCGCGTGCTGCGAGCTTTCGGCGCGACCGTGCTGGTCGCCGACCCCTACACCGACCCGGCGAAGGCCGACGCGGACGGCGTGCGGCTCGTCGAGCTGACGGAGCTGCTGCGCAGCAGCTCCGTGGTGAGCCTGCACGCGCGCCTGACGTCCGAGACCAGGCACCTGATCGACGCGGAGAAACTGGCGCAGTTGCCGCGCGGGGCGGTGCTCGTCAACTCCGCCCGCGGCGGGCTGCTCGACTATGCGCCGCTCCCGGAGCTGCTGCGCTCCGGCGCGCTCGGTGCGCTCGCCCTCGACGTATACGACGTCGAGCCGCCCCCGGCGGACTGGCCGCTGCACCACGCGCCCAACGTGATCACTACCCCGCACCTCGCGGGCGCCACACGCCAGACCGCGCACCGAGCCGCCGCTATCGTTGCCGCGGACGTGGCACGCTACCTGCGCGGCGAGCGCCCCACTCACCTCGCCAACCCCGATGTTGCCGTGAGTACTTTCCACGGCTATAGC
>JBOHEL010000074.1:0-14034 GCA_050700995.1 Sciscionella sp.
GTTCTGCGCCGGTATGGATCTCAAGGAGTCGCGCGGCACGAGCAGCGCCGAGGCCGGGGTCAACGAGTTTCCCTCGATCCTGCGCCAGATCTGGACCTCCCCCAAACCGGTCGTCGCGAAGTTGGCTGGCCCGGCCCGCGCCGGCGGCGTCGGCATGGTCGCCGCCTGCGATATCGCGGTGGCGGCTGACACCGCGACGTTCGCCTTCAGCGAGGTGCGTATCGGCGTGATACCCGCGGTGATCTCGGTAACCGTGCTGCCAAGGCTGCTGCCCCGCGCCGCGCACGAGCTGCTCCTCACCGGCGAGACCTTCGACGCGAAGCGCGCGGTCGCCATCGGGCTGCTCAACTCCACGGTAGGCGCCGGTGATCTGGACGCGGAAGTCGCCCGCTACACCGGGATGCTGGCGCTCGGCGGCCCCGAGGCGTTGGCACGCACCAAGGAGATGCTGCGCCAACCGCGTCCCGCCGACCTGGCAGAGGGTTTGACCGTGATGCTGGCGCTCTCCGCCGAGCGCTTCGCCAGCGCCGAGGCTCAAGAGGGCATCACCGCGTTCACCCAGAAGCGCAAACCGAACTGGGTACCCGAAGGCTGATCGCCGCGCGGGGTTGAGGTGTCTTCAAGACCCCCAAACCCTCGTTTGGGGGTGGAGCCACCGAGCTTCGGCGCAGTTGTCCACAGGGTTTGGGGGTCTTGAAGACACCCACACCTCAGGACGCGGCGAGTATTACGGTGAGTGGGCGTTCGGTGGGTCGGTGTGTGGCGGCGTCGGCCAGCACCTTGTGGATTCCCTGGTACGCCGCCGGATCCGCGGTCGCCAGCACGTTGGGCGCCGACCAGATCAGCACGTGCTCACCTGTGGGCAGCCACGACAGGTCGGTGAGGCAGTCGTAGAGCGCATCGAGGTTGGCGCCGAAATAGCCCGGAAACGACAGTGCGCCGGCGATTGCGGCCATGGCATGGGCCTTGCTGGACATAGTCGCGCCATCGACAAGGTGCGCCATGCTGCCCGCCGCCCTTGCTTGAGCCGCGGCCGAGGCGGCGTCGGCAACTCGTGGAAAGTCGGCCATATCACCGCCCCGTGTCGACTACGACGAAACTCGAGTAGTGGTCACCGGTGTAATACAGCTCGTGTGAGCTCCCGGTGATCAGCCTGCGCGCACCGCGGGTGTGACTCTCCGGTGTCGGCACTGTGTATTCGTGATAGTAGCCGCGTTTCTCGCGTGGCAGCAGGTGCTCGAAATTGCCGAACACGGAACCGTCGTTGTCCTGATACGGGAACGGCCCGTCGGATTCGATCAGCTTCCAGGTGGTGGTCGCTTGGTGCGGCAGCGCGGAGAGCGCCTTCACCGGCAACCCGGAACCGGCACCTGGAGTGGCACCCCCCGCGTGCTCCTCAGAGCTCCAACTCTTGACGCCCCAGCCGACGAACACGAGCACGACCAGCGCCACCAGTGCGGTCGTGACACTGCCGCGAGAACTCACCCGTGCCACGCTAGCGCCCGCTCTCGATCTTACGGCCATCGACCGGCGCCGCGGTACGCGTGCGACTCAGCCTTGCCGACGCGAGGTCCACCGCGCGGTCGATCAGCCAGGCAACGCCGAGACAGACCGGCAACACCACGATCATGACAATTGCGAACTGCAGCGGGAACGCCAACTGGGTGAGCCACAAACCCACCCCACCCCACCAGGCACCCAGCCAGTTCCACACAAGAAAGGACGGTACTCGGTGAGACCGGTCACGGCGCAGCCGCCCGCGATATGCCAAGGTAGAACTCATGTTCGCCATATACGCCGCAGAGCCCAACCGGGAAGACCCACTCGCCGCACTCAAGGTCGGTGAGCGACCGGAACCGGAACTCGCCGACGGCTGGGTCAAGGTGACGGTCAGAGCAGCCAGCCTGAATATGCACGACCTGTGGACACTGCGCGGGGTAGGTATCAAACCAGAGCAGTTCCCGATGATCCTCGGCTGTGACGGGGCCGGAACGCTGGATGACGGCTCGGAAGTCGTGATCCACTCGGTCATCACCACCCCTGGCTGGACCGGTGACGAGACCCTCGACCCTAAGCGCACCTTGCTCACCGAGAAATACCAAGGCACCTTCGCAGCTTCCACGGTGGTTCCTGCCCGCAACGTCTTGCCGAAGCCGGAGGGCCTGACATTCGCTGAGGCGGCGTGCATGGGGACCGCCTGGCTGACGGCCTATCGGATGCTCTTCGTGAAGTCCGGTTTACGCCCCGGGCAGACGATGCTCGTGCAGGGCGCCTCCGGCGGCGTATCCACCGCGCTGATAGCGCTCGGCAAGGCGGCAGGCATGCGGGTATGGGTGACCGGCCGCAGCGAGGACAAGCGGGCGTTGGCAGAGTCGCTCGGCGCGAACGCCACCTTCGAATCGGGCGCGCGGCTGCCGGAGCGGGTGGACGGCGTGTTCGAGACCGTCGGCAACGCCACCTGGTCGCATTCGTTGAAGTCCCTCAAGCCTGGCGGCGTTGTCGTGATCTCCGGCGCGACCAGCGGCGATGCCGCCGCAGGCGAGTTGCAGCGGCTGTTCTTCCTGCAGCTGCGGGTGATCGGCTCCACCATGGGTACTCGCGACGAGTTGGCCGACCTGCTCTCGTTCTGCCATCAGAAGGGTATCCGCCCGCAGATCGGCACCGAACTCCCGATGGCCGACGCCGAGCAGGGTATGCGCACGATGTTGGACGGCAATACCGCGGGCAAGGTCGTCTTCACCCGCTGACGAAGGGAATGCATGCGGGTTGGGTATCGTTACCGTTAATTGATTGATACTTCAACTAGCTCAGGTTCGGAGCCGATCATGGACGTCCGGCGCATGCCAGTGCTCTACCTCAGCCATGGCGCCCCGCCACTGGCTGACGACCCGCACTGGCCAGGGCAACTTTCCGGCCTGTCGGCCACATTGCCACGGCCACACGCGATCCTCATCGTGTCCGCGCACTGGGAGCAGGCGCCGGTGACACTGTCGGCGACCACCACTGTGCCGCTGGTTTACGACTTCTGGGGTTTCCCCGAGAGGTACTACCAGGTGCGCTATCCCGCCCCCGGCGCACCGGAACTCGCGGCGACGGTACGCAAGCTGTTGCGCTCGCAGGAGCACGGCATAGCCGACGCACCCGAGCGTGGCCTCGACCACGGCGCCTACGTGCCGCTGGTGGAGATGTATCCGCAGGCAGATGTCCCGGTACTGCAACTGTCGATGCCGACGCTGGATCCAACGGACCTGCTGCGGCTCGGCCGCCGCCTGGCACCACTGCGCGAGCAGGGCGTGCTGATCATCGGCAGCGGGTTCGCCACCCACAATCTGCGGCTCATGCAGCCCGATGCCGATGCCGAACCACCTGCTTGGTCGGCCGAGTTCGATCACTGGCTGACCGAGGCCCTGCGGTTGGCCGACTACGACGGCCTCGCAGACTTCACCCACACCGCGCCCGCCGCGGCGCTGGCGCACCCCAGGACCGAGCACTTCGCACCGCTGTTCGTGGCGGCCGGTGCCGGACTCCCCGCCGGGGCGACCGCCGAATCGGTCATCGACGGCTACTGGCACGGCCTTGCCAAACGCTCGATCCAGTTCGCCTGACAGACCACACCCCACCGTGAGTACTCTCGACGGTTATAGCCGTCGAGAGTACTCACGGTGTCATTTCTTGGCTTTGCCCTTGGCGGCCGGCTCCTCGGTGGACAGCGCGGCGACGAAGGCCTCCTGAGGCACCTCGACGCGGCCGACCATCTTCATCCGCTTCTTGCCTTCTTTCTGCTTCTCCAGCAGCTTGCGCTTACGTGAGATATCGCCGCCATAGCACTTCGCAAGCACATCTTTGCGGATCGCTCGGATGGTCTCCCGCGCGATCACCCTGGCGCCGACGGCGGCCTGGATCGGCACCTCGAACTGCTGGCGCGGGATGAGTTCGCGCAGCTTGGTCGCCATCCTGGTGCCGTAGGAGTAGGCGGCGTCCTTGTGCACGATCGCGGAGAACGCGTCAACCGGTTCACCCTGCAGCAGGATGTCCACCTTCACCAGATCGGACACCTGCTGACCTGACTCCTCGTAGTCCAGCGAGGCATAACCACGGGTGCGGGATTTCAGCGCGTCGAAGAAATCGAAGATAATCTCGGCTAGTGGCATGGTGTAGCGCAACTCGACTCGCGTCTCCGAGAGGTAGTCCATGCCGCCGAGTTCGCCGCGCCTCGACTGGCACAGCTCCATGATGGAGCCGATGAACTCCGCAGGCGCGATCACCGTGAGCTTGACGATCGGCTCGTAGATCTCGGCGATCTTCCCGCCAGGCCAGTCCGAGGGATTCGTGACGGTCAGTTCGTTCCCGTCGTCGGTGAGTACCTGGTACACAACGTTGGGTGCGGTCGAGATCAGGTCGAGCCCGTTCTCCCGCTCCAGCCGATCTCTGGTGATCTCCATATGCAGCAGTCCGAGGAAGCCGCACCGGAAGCCGAATCCCAGCGCGGCGGAGGTCTCCGGCTCGTAGGTCAGCGCGGCGTCGTTGAGCCGCAACTTGTCCAGCGACTCCCGAAGTTCCGGATAGTCCGAGCCGTCCACCGGGTACAGCCCGGCATACACCATCGGCTTCGGCTCCCGGTATCCGCCGAGCGGCACCGTCGCGCCGTGCTTCTCCGCGGTCACCGTGTCACCTACCTTGGACTGCCTGACGTCCTTCACACCGGTGATCAGATAGCCGACCTCACCGACTCCGAGGCCGACGGACGGTTTGGGGTCGGGCGAGATGATGCCGACTTCTAGTAGCTCGTGCGTGGCGTTGGTGGACATCATGCGGATTCGCTGCCGAGGGGTGATCCTGCCTTCCATCACTCGGATGTAGGTCACCACACCACGGTAGGTGTCATACACCGAGTCGAAGATCATCGCTCGCGGCGGTGCCTCGGCGTCGCCACGCGGGGCAGGCACCTGGCGGACCACCTCGTCCAGCAGCTCGCGCACGCCGACGCCGGTCTTCGCCGATACCCGCAGTACGTCCCCCGGCTCGCAGCCGATGATGTGAGCCAACTCGGCCGCATACCGCTCGGGGTCGGCGGCGGGCAGGTCGATCTTGTTGAGCACCGGGAGGATAGTCAGGTCGTTTTCCATCGCGAGGTACAAGTTCGCCAGCGTCTGGGCTTCGATCCCCTGGGCCGCGTCGACCAGCAGGATCGCACCTTCGCATGCGGCGAGCGAGCGGGACACCTCGTAGGTGAAGTCGACATGGCCAGGTGTGTCGATCAGGTGCAGTACGTGGTTCCTACCGTTCACGACCCACGGCAGCCGCACATTCTGCGCCTTGATGGTGATGCCACGCTCCCGCTCGATGTCCATCCTGTCCAGGTACTGCGCCCGCATCGCGCGCCCCTCGACCACACCGGTGAGCTGCAGCATCCGGTCCGCGAGCGTGGACTTGCCGTGGTCGATATGGGCGATGACGCAGAAGTTCCGGATAAGTTCCGGCGGGGTGAACGTGCTATCGGCGAAGCTGGGCACTCAGTGTTCCTCGCTGGTGTGGATTCGATTGACGCCCATCGTCCCATGTCGAGGACGGCGACGGCCCAGCACTCTCCGCGCTACGGCTGGTGGAGCAACGATCCGTAGCCCGCTGCCGGCCATGACCACCTAGGCATCTCGGACATCGCGACGCAACGGATGGTCGGGAGGGACCTCGACGAGCACGATGCGCAGGCCGTCCGGATCCGCGATCCACATCTCATGCAGGCCCCACGGCTCGACCTTCGGCCCGCGCAGAATCCGAATCCCGGCCAGCGCGAGTTCGGTGGCAGCGGTACTCACGTCGCGAACCTGCAGCCACAGTTCGGTAGCTGCCGTCGGCGTGACGTCCGAGCCGCCGGAGATTTCCAGTGTCCCCTGGCCCGCGAAGAACACCGTGCCGCCTGGAAACTCCCGGTAGATGGCAAGACCGAGGATGTCGCGGTAGAACGCCACCGAGCGCGCGAAGTCGGTCGGCCTGATCAACAGTCGGCTACCCAAGATCTCCATGGTTCCCCTTCTTACCCGCTGAGAACGCACTCACGACAGCCCGATCGCAGACACTCCCGCAAGCACGAGCACCGCGCCGGTCATCCGGCGCACCGGATGACCCTCATGGAGCACCAGCCAGCCGAGCAGGCTACCGAGCACGATGCTGGACTCCCGCGCGGGCGCCACCAGCGCGACGGGTGCGAGGCGCATCGCGTACAGCACCATCAGGTAGGCCACGGGTGAGAGCACCGCCACCACCAGTGTCTCCCGCCAGTGACGTCGTATCAGCGGCCCCAGCTGACCCCTGTTGGCAACCGCTTGGGGAGACAAGAATAAACTCTGCAGGACAACGGACAGCGTGAAATAGACCACTGGCGGGATGCCGAGAGTAGTTACCGAATACGCGTCCCACAGTGTGTAGCCTGCGATCCCGACGCCCGTGGCAAGCCCGTAGCCGACCCCTCGTTTCCTGGCGGCCGGATCGGCACCACCGCCGCCAGCGCCGATGACCAGCACGCCGATCACCACCAGCAGTATTCCTGCCAGCCCCAGTGTTGTCGGCCGCTCGCGCAGCACCGTGATCGCCACCAGCGCGGCAAGCAGCGGCCCACTGCCCCGCGCCACCGGGTAGACGACGCTCATGTCCCCGACCGCATACCCGCGCTGCAGCACCACTCCGTACGCCACGTGCAGTGCGGCGGTCAGCAGTGCGGCAGACAGCCAGGTCCACTGCGGATGCGTGTGGTGGTCTGTCAGCCACCACACCGCGACCGGCAGGCATAACAGCGCCGAAACGCTATAGTACAACCAGACGAAGACCGCGCCTCCAATGACGCGCTTCGCGGCGAAATTCCACGCCGCATGCGCGATCGCGGCGGCCAGCACGAGCGTGACGGCGAGCGAGCTCATCGCATCCGACGTGGCAGGCAGATCCTCACCGGTGAGACGATAGTGGTCCGGCAGCGGCCCCGAATCAGCTCCAGCCGCCACGCACTGCTAGCGTTACGGGCACGTGTCGTGTGGCATTCCGCCAGGGAGGAAGCCCTCGCGCAGGAAGCGTGAGCGTAGGGGCCACGACAACGCGGCACGGAACCCAACCGGATGTGACAGGAGCTCCTTCATGGCCAATATCAAGTCCCAGGTCAAGCGCATCAAGACCAACGAGAAGGCCCGGCAGCGCAACAAGGCCGTGAAGTCGTCGTTGAAGACCGCCATCCGCAGGTTCCGTGAGGCCGCCGACGCCGGTGACCACGAGAAGGCAGGCGGGTTGCTGCGTGAGGCCAGCCGCAAGCTGGACAAGGCCGTCAGCAAGGGCGTCATCCACCGCAACCAGGCGGCGAACCGCAAGTCCGCGATGGCGCAGCACACCAACGCGCTGCGGCAGGACACCAAGGCCTGACGCCTCTCGCCCGTGAGCGTGTCCGCACCGGACACGCTCACGGGCCACCCGCTCAACGGCCGGAATGGGCGGCCACGATGCCCAGCACCGCTCGTTCCAACGCGTAGTCAGGGCTCGCCGCTACGCCCTTGACATCGGCGTTCACCTTGGCCGCGATCCGCATGGCCACCCCGAGCCCCGCTGCGTCCCAGCCGCGCGACTGGGCCTGCGCCTTCCGCACCTTCCACGGCGGCATCCCCAGCTCTCCCGCGAGCTGGTTGGGATTGGCCCTCCCGACCGCAGACACCCTCGCCACCGTCCGCACGGCATCGGCCAGCGCATCGGCGATCAGCACCTGCGCCACCCCGAGCTGCGTCGCCCAGCGCAAGGCTTCCATCGCGCCCGCACGGTCACCGACAACCGCTTTCTCAGCGACCGCGAAGCCGGTCACCTCAGCCTTGCCCTTGTGATAGCGGCGGACGGCTTCGGCATCGATCTTCCCCCCGGTGTCGGCGGTGAGCTGCGACGCCGCCGAAGACAGTTCGCGCAGGTCCGAACCCACGGCGTCGATCAGCGCCGTCACCGCACGCCCCTCGATATGGCCGCCCGCGATGCGCACCTCATTGCGGACGAACGCCTCCCGATCCGCCGCCCGAGTGATCTTCCCGCATTCGATCACTCGCGCACCCGCCTTGCGCAGTGCCGAGGGCAACTCCTTGGCGGCCCTGCTGCGCCCCCCGCCGGAGTGCGCGACGATCAGCACCACGCCGTCCGAAGGTCGCACACCGTAGGAGATCACCGCGTCGGCCAGGTCCTTGCCGATGTCCTGGGCGGCCTCCAGCGCGACGACCCTGCCGTCGGCGAACAGCGACGGGCTGAGGTGTTCCGCGAGTTCGGCTGGGGTGAGTTCACTCACCCTTGCCCTGGTGAGCTCGGCCAGCGGGTCGACCTGGCGCGCCTGCGCGAGTACGTCCGCGATCGCGCGTTGTACCAGCAGTTCCTCCTCGCCGAGTACGAGATGCAGTGCTGTCGGGATGTCTTCCGCTGCGCCCACGTGAGCATCCTCGCATGTGCGGCCCGTTGAGCTGTCTGAGTGAGGTGGGTTAGCCGGTAGGCCCGTCCGTGCCGTAACCTGGGCGGTGCCGGACCCGCATCGGCTCAGTACTCGGTACGACGAGACACTGAACACTGAATACCGCACAACTGAATACCGCTCATCCAGAGGGGCAGAGGGAAACGGCCCGAAGAAGCCCCGGCAACCGGCTCCAGCAGTTCGTGTGTTCACGCAGTTGTGACTCCGCGAGGTGGCTGGCGATCACGGTGCCAATTCCGTCCCGCGATTGGGAAAGATGAGGAGATACCTCGCGATGACGAACACTGCTTCCGCCGAAACCGGCACCACGTTCAACCTCGGCCCCGCCCGCGCACTTTCCTGCCGGGAATGTGGCCACCGGACGCCTCTCGCAGCCGAGTTCGCCTGTGCGGAGTGCTTCGGCCCGATGGAGATCGCTTACGACTTCGGCACGATACGGCGCGAGGACGTCGAGTCAGGGCCCAAGTCGATCTGGCGCTACCGCAGGCTGCTTCCCGTTCCATCCAATGTGGACATCTATCCCAACACCCAACCCGGCCTGACCCGGCTGATCTCGGCCGATCGGCTCGCCGCCGCGCTTGGCGTGCGCAAGCTGTGGGTCAAGGACGACACCGGCAACCCGACTCATTCCTTCAAGGACCGGGTGGTCGCTGTTGCACTCGCCGCCGCGAGGGAGCTCGGGTTCACGGTGCTGGCGTGCCCCTCCACCGGCAATCTCGCCAACGCGGTCGCCGCCGCCGCGGCCAGGGCGGGCTGGAAGTCGGTGGTACTGATCCCGTCCTCGCTTGAGCGGGCAAAGGTGCTGACAACGGCCGTGTACGACGGCGAGTTGATCGCTATCGACGGCAACTACGACGATGTCAACCGGCTCGCCACCGAGTTGGCCTCCGAGCACGAGGACTGGGCGTTCGTGAACGTGAATGTCCGGCCCTACTACGCGGAAGGGTCGAAGACCCTGGGTTTCGAGGTGGCCGAGCAGCTTGGCTGGCGGCTTCCGGACCAGATAGTGGTGCCGATCGCGTCGGGGTCGCAGCTGACGAAGGTGGACAAGGGGTTCCGCGAGTTCGGCGAGCTCGGCCTGGTCGAGCCGACTCCGTACAGGGTGTTCGGCGCCCAGGCCACCGGATGCTCGCCGGTAGCGGCGGCATACAAGGCGGACAGCGATGTCGTGGCACCGGTCCGCCCCGACACCATCGCACGCTCGCTAGCGATCGGTGCTCCGGCTGACGGTCCCTACGTGCTGGACGTGGTGCGGCGCACCGGCGGCGCGATCGAGGACGTCACCGACGATGAGATCGTCGAGGGCATCAGGCTGCTCGCACGCACCGAAGGTGTGTTCGCGGAGACTGCGGGCGGCGTCACGGTCGCCACCGCCAAGAAGCTGATCGAGGCAGGCAAGATCGACCCTGATGCCGAGACGGTACTGCTGATCACCGGTGATGGGCTCAAGACACTTGACGCGGTGCAGGACAAGATCGGACCGAAGGCCACGGTGCCGCCATCGGCGGTGGCGATCAGCGAAGCACTCGGTTACTGAGCGCCCGCGGACGCCTCCTGGTGGCGGGCGCGGGTCTCTCCTGGGCACCGTCCGTGGGCCAGAGGGCGTCGCGAAAAAGCCATCTCCCCTGACGGCGCGGTACGGCGTTCTACCGGCTGGCTACCGGTCGGCAAGTATTCGAGGCTGATCTGGCGGCGATCCTCAACAGCCCCGAAGCGCAACGAGTGAGGGACGGCCTGCAAGCCGGTTCGCGGGCCGGGAAGCATCCATGACGTTTGTCCCGACGATGTGCGACCCTCAATGTGGACCGTCATGCAGCCCAGCGTGTCGCCCCGCGCACAACTGTGGACCCACCGGGGCCTGTGCACCCAACTACCGATAGAGGGCACCGTTGCTCGTTGAACGTGCGTACGTGCCAGACGCGCTGCTACCCGAGCAGCGGGTCTGGCCGTTCACCGCGCCCGCCGTGCAGGCACTGGCAGAGGACGGCTTCGACTTCACCAACCCGGTGACGTTCCTGGTCGGGGAAAACGGGTCCGGCAAGTCCACGATCGTCAACGCGATCGCCGAAGCGTGGGGGCTGGACGCGCGCGGCGGACGTGCTGGACGCAAGTACGGCAACGACCGGGACAAGACCACACTCGGCCAGAGCTTGCGGATCGACAGCACCCCGTCAGGGGCGAAGCTGCGCAACGGGCCGCGCACCAAACGCAAGGGCTACTTCCTGCGTGCAGACACCGCCCTCGGGTTCATGGGATCCGTGTCGGGCATGCACGGCTATTGGGAGGACGACGTGACCATGATGAGCCACGGCGAGGGGTTCCTCACCGTGTTCGGCGCGATGTTCCGCGAGCCTGGCCTCTACGTCATGGACGAACCGGAGTCAGCGCTCTCCTTCACATCCTGCCTGCAACTAGTGGCGGTGATGCACCAGCTAGGTCAGAGCGGCGGACAAGTCGTCTGCGCCACCCACTCACCGATCCTCGCAGCCACACCGGACGCTGATGTGATCGAACTGAGCGAAGACGGCGCAGTACACACCAGTTGGGACAAATTGGCGCTGGTGGCGAACTGGCGCAGGTTCATGACCATGTCGGACACCTACCTGCGGCACCTCCGAGACGATGATCATGGCGGCTGAGCTCTGGATGATGCTCGGCTGGTGCCTGCGGCCCATCGGCGCCCCTACCTCGGGGCCGCATGGCCCACGCTGGCTGCGGGTGGTGTCTGAGCGCCCAGCTTCAGCATGTGGTGACACCTGGACAGGTAACACCGGCACCCTCTGTGCTCGGCTACACCGCGCTGGCCGTCGTGATGACTGTCGGGTCGTCCGGAGTCATGGCGACGCATCCACGCGAACTGCTGCCCGCGTTCCCGCTACTTCTGCCGATCGCGTACAAGCTCGCTGAGAGGTCCGGTACCACCGCGAGCCTCCTGACCAGCGCGATAGCGCTCGGCGGACTGTGGTTCGGGGCGTACTCGCTCACCGTCTGGCCATTCGCCATCTAGCAGCAGCTAGGCAAGGCACCGAAACAACAAACAAGCAGATGCCCAGTATGGCGGCGGTCAGCGAAGCACCGGTTACTGAGCGCCCGCGCGGACGCCCCCTGGCGGCGGGCGCGGGTCTCCCCTGCATACCGCCACCGGGCCGGAGGGCGTCGCGACGATCGCCACCGCACCGTCGCGATCGGTATGCAGCACCAGCGCTCCGTCGGCCTGCAAACGGCGCAATGTCAGCGGGCTGGGGTGCCCGTAGGAGTTGCCCTGGCCCGCACTGGCTACCGCGATCCGTGCGCCGACCGCGGCGAGGAAAGCGGGCGCGGAGTACCGCGAACCGTGGTGTGGCACTTTCAGGATGTCGGCCGACACGTCGACACCATCGGCAAGGAGATCCTGCTGCGCCCTGATCTCGACGTCCCCTGTCAGCAGTATCCTGCCCGCGGCGGTCGTCGCTTTCAGCACAACTGACGTGTTGTTGATCTCGTCACCGGAGCTGCCGTCACCCTCAGCGAGCGCATCTTCCGGCTCCGGCCCCAGCACGGCCAATGTCAGTCCAGGCCAGCGCAACCGTTCGCCGATTCGGACCTGCAGCAGCGGCACGCCTGCGGCGGCTGTCTCCTCACGCACCTGCCGCCACGCCCACGCAGGTACCCGCGAAGCACCGACAGCGACGGCACCAACCTGCTGCTGGGCTAGCACCGCGGCCAGCCCGCCAATGTGATCCGCATGCAGATGGGACAACACCACCAGCGGGACCCGGCTAATGCCGAGCCGGTCAAGGCATTCAGCGATCGCACGCGGATCTGGGCCGGTATCCACTACGACCGCGGTGCCGGGATGCGCCGTCGCCAGCACCTCGCCGTCACCCTGCCCCACATCACAGTCGACCATCGCCCAACCAGCAGGCGGCCAGCCAGGCCGGACAATCCGCGGTGGCACGAGGAACAGCAGCAACACCACGACCAGGGTCAGCGCCATCAGCCGCAGCCTGCGGCGGCGCAACAGCAGCGCGCCCGCCACGATCGCCGCGACCATCAGCAGCGCGCCCCACAGGCCAAGAGGCCATCCGATCGAGGCTGCGGGCATCCCGGCAAAGAAGTGCGCGACTATGATCAGCCAGCTCAGGAACGGATAAGCAAGATGAGCCAGACCATCGGCCACGGCAGGACACAGCGGCGCACAGGCGGTCGCCAGCGCACCGAGCACCATCGCCGGCACGAACGCGGGCTCCGCGGCGACATTGGCCGCCACGGCGACAACGCTGAACTGGCCGAACTGGGCCGCGATCAGCGGTGCCGTCGCCAGATGCGCGACGGTCGCCACGGCTATCAGCTCCGCGACTCCCGCAGGCACACGTCGGCGCCGCAACGCCCGCGCTACTGGCGGCGTGGCCACCAGCAACGCCGTGGTGGCCACCACGGACAGCGCGAATCCGAGGTCGGCACCGAAGCCCGGCTTGGCAATGACCAGCCCGATGACCGCGATCGAGAGCGCGCCTGAGGTCGAGCGCGCGCGACCGAGTCCTAATGCCAGCAGCCCTGCCGCGACCATGACGGCCGCCCGCAACACCGAAGGCCGTGCGCCGACGATCTCCAGGTAACCTCCCAGTACGAGGCCCGCCAGCATTGCCGAGAGCTGCGGCGGTGCACGCAGCAATCGGAGCAGCAGCAGCACCGCGCCGCAGACCACCATGAAGTGCCAGCCGCCGACAGCGGTGAGGTAAGTCATCCCTGATACCTGGAAGTCGTCCTCGACCGGGCTCGCGAGACCACTGCGATCACCGATGAGCAACGCGGGCCACAAACCACCGGGATCATCCGGCAAGCGCTGAGAAGCCTGTCGAAGTCCAGCGCGAAAGGATTCGGTCGTCCGCTGGAGCCACGGTGGCTGAGTCAACCTTGAGGGACTGCCCCTTGCCCTCATCACCGCGACCGCGGTTTCGCCAGGGAACGGCGTGTCGAGCGGGCCATTGGCGATCAGCCGCTGCCCACGCAACAGCTCCGACCAACCCGCGACGGGGGTGATGAGCAGGATCTCCCCATCTGCGGCGAACCATCGGTCACCGCGATGCCAACCCAGCACCTTGGCCGGGACCAGCTCCGACCGTGCTCCGCCCCGCGAGTTGCCGAAGCCCGCTGCCTTCACCGGCATGGCGTCCGCGGTGATCGCCACCCGCAACTCGGCCGAGCCACCGCGCTGCGCCACCTGTCGCAAGGGGTTGCTCGCGGCGCCGAGCAACCGCGGCCCAGTCCACGCGGCGACCACCACACCGCACGTCATCAGCGTGCACGCCACGACGCGGATCACGCGATGCCCCGCGAGACCTCGACCCGCCAACGTCAACCAGCCCAGCCCGGCGCCGCAGCAACAGGTGAGCAGCCCGCAGACAACAGCGAACTGCCAGCCAACGCGCAGGCCCAGGAAGGTGGCGAGCCAGACAGCTGCCGCCGCGGGCACCAAACGCAGGTCCTGCTGGCGCAGGGCCTCCCGCCAGCCAGTGACGCTCCGCGTGTCGAGAGCACCGGCGCCATTCATCCCACCGTCACCAGGTCCTGCAAAT
>JBOHEL010000075.1:0-13887 GCA_050700995.1 Sciscionella sp.
GGCGGTGCTCCCGGTGGCGGTGGCGGTGGTTTCCGTGGCGGTCCTGGTGGCGGTGCTCCCGGTGGCGGTGGCGGTGGTTTCCGTGGTCGCGGTGGCCCAGGTGGCCGCGGTGGCGCTGCCGGTGCGTTCGGTCGTCCTGGCGGTCCTTCCCGGCGTGGTCGCAAGTCGAAGCGGCAGAAGCGCCAGGAGTACATGGAGAACATGCAGGCGCCTTCGGTTGGCGGCGTCCGTCTTCCCAAGGGCAGTGGCGAGACCATCCGGCTCGCTCGAGGTGCCTCGCTCACCGATTTCGCTGACAAGATCAATGCCAATCCGGCTTCGCTGGTGCAGGTGCTGTTCCACCTCGGCGAGATGGTGACCGCCACGCAGTCGGTGTCAGACGAGGTGCTCGAGCTGCTCGGCACCGAGATGAACTACACGGTGCAGGTCGTCAGCCCGGAGGAGGAGGACCGCGAACTGCTCGATTCCTTCGATATCACCTACGGCGAGGACGCGGGCGACGACAGTGATCTCCAGGTCAGGCCTCCGGTGGTCACCGTGATGGGCCACGTCGATCACGGTAAGACCCGGCTGCTGGACACCATCCGTAAGACGAACGTGCTCGAAGGTGAGGCCGGTGGCATCACCCAGCACATAGGTGCCTACCAGGTCGCTACCCAGTTCGAGGACACCGAGCGGCTGATCACCTTCATCGACACCCCCGGTCACGAGGCGTTCACGGCGATGCGTGCGCGTGGTGCGCAGGCTACCGATATCGCGGTGATCGTGGTGGCTGCCGACGACGGCGTGATGCCTCAGACGGTGGAGGCGATCAACCACGCCAAGGCCGCCGAGGTGCCGATCGTGGTCGCGGTCAACAAGATCGACAAGGAAGGCGCCAACCCGCAGAAGATCCGCCAGCAGATGACCGACTATGAAGTGGTGCCCGAGGAGTACGGCGGCGACACCATGTTCGTGGACATCTCCGCGCGGCAGGGCACCAATATCGAAGGGCTGCTGGAAGCCATCCTGCTCACCGCGGACGCGGCGCTGAGTCTGAAGGCGAACCCGAGCATGGGGGCCCAGGGCGTCGCGATCGAGGCTCACCTCGACCGCGGCCGCGGTCCGGTGGCCACGGTGCTGGTCAAGCGCGGCACGCTGCACGTCGGCGACTCGGTGGTCGCGGGCGAGGCTTACGGGCGTGTTCGTCGGATGGTCGACGAGTTCGGTGTGGACATCGCCGAGGCGTTGCCGTCCCGGCCGGTGCAGGTCATCGGGTTCACCTCGGTGCCGGGTGCGGGCGATTCATTTCTGGTGGCCGACGAGGACCGGGTGGCACGGCAGATCGCCGAGCGGCGCCAGGCTAGGGAGCGCAATGCGCTGCTGGCGTCCCGTCGCAAGCGGGTCAGCCTGGAGGATCTGGACGTCGCGCTGAAGCAGACCAGTTCGCTGAACCTGATCCTCAAGGGTGACAACTCGGGTACCGTCGAGGCGCTCGAGGCCGCGCTGTTGAAGATCGAGGTCGGCGACGAGGTCGAGCTCAAGGTCATCGACCGCGGTGTCGGTGGTGTCACCGAGACCAACGTCGACCTGGCCGCCGCTTCCGATGCGATCATCCTGGGCTTCAACGTCCGTGCCGAGGGTAAGGCGACCGAGCGGGCCAACCGCGAGGGCGTCGAGGTCCGGTACTACTCGGTGATCTACCAGGCCATCGACGATATCGAGCAGGCGCTCAAGGGCATGCTCAAGCCGATCTACGAGGAGGTCGAGCTCGGGCGCGCGGAGATTCGCAGCCTGTTCAGGTCCTCCAAGGTCGGCACGATCGCCGGTTGCCTCGTGCAGTCGGGCCACATCCGCCGTAACGCCAAGGCTCGCATCCTGCGGGACAACAGGGTTGTGGCGGAAAACCTCTCGATCAGCTCGCTGAAGCGGTTCAAGGATGACGCCGTAGAGGTCCGTGATGGTTTCGAGTGTGGTCTGACCGTGAGCCCGAACCAGGACCTCAAGGTCGACGATGTGATCGAGACCTACGAGTTGCGGGAGAAGCCGCGTACCTGATTTCGCGGTGGGAACCGATCGCTGAGGGGGTTTGGGTGTCTTCAAGACCCCTAAACCCCCTCAGTACCGGCACTAGGTATGGAGAGCCTTCGTGTACGTCGGTGCACTCGAATTGGATGTGCTACTCGGTGACGTTCACTCCCTGAAGCAGAAGCGGTCAGTGGTGCGGCCGGTGATAGCCGAGCTCCGCCGACGCTTCGAGGTGTCCGTCGCCGAGGTCGGGCATCTCGACCTGCACCGCAGGGCCCTGCTCGGGGTGGCCGCGGTCGCTGCCGACGCCGCGCACGTAAAGGAGCAGCTTGACGCGTGCGAGCACGCGGTCGCTTCCCGACCGGAACTGGAATTGCTCTCGGCCCGCACGCGCCTTTTCGGTGCGGGCGATGAATAGAGGGGACAAGCACGATGGTTGACCGGGCGCGGGCGCGGAAGTTGGCGAAACGGATCGCGCAGATCGTGGCCTCCACTCTGGAACACGAGGTGAAGGACCCGCGGCTGGCGAGGGTGACGGTGACCGACGCCAGGATTACCGCCGACCTACGCGATGCCACCGTCTTCTACACGGTGCTGCCGGATTCGCTGGACGCCGAGCCGGACCTCGCGGCGGCATCGGCGGCGTTGGAGAAGGCCAAGGGGGTACTGCGTTCCAAGGTCGGCGCGGGGACCGGCGTCCGGTTCACCCCGACGCTGAGTTTCGTGGCGGACACCGTGCCAGATGACGCACGCCGGATCGACGCGCTGCTGGCCAGGGCCGCGGAGGCAGACGCGGAGGTGGCACGCCAGGCGACAGGGGCGAAACCTGCCGGCGACCCTGACCCGTACCGCTTACCGCGCGAAGACGAGGACTAGCCCCGACCTGCCAGCCGTGACGGCGCGGTGGTGCGCTTCGCTGCGGTGGCCGTCAAGTACCGTTCGGTCATGACCGGTCATGCCGCAGGGGATCCCGCCAAGGACATCACCGCCGAGGACGCCGCCAAGGTGCTGGCCGAGGCGTCGGAGGTCGCGCTGTTCGCACACGTGGCCCCCGACGCCGATGCGCTGGGCAGCGCGCTGGCGGTGGCGAGCGCACTGCGGCAACGGGGAAAGCGGGTATGGGTTGCTTTCGGCGAACCAGCGGAAACGCCGGAGTCGTTGCGACACCTCGACCCGTTGCACCTGGTAGTGCCGGTGGACGCGGTGCCTGCCGCGCCGGAGCTGATCGTGGCACTGGACACCGCGAGTGCCGCTCGCCTCGGCATCCTCGCGGGCCGGGTGAGCGCATCCATCGCGGCCGGGGGGACGGTGCTTGTGCTAGATCACCACGTGTCCAACACCCGGTTCGGCACGCACAACCACATCGACCCCACTGCGGAAGCGACGGCGACCATCGCGGCGCGAGTCCTGGAGGCGATGGGGGTTGCGCTCACCGATCCCGGTGGGGAGCCGATCGCGCGTGGCCTCTACGCGGGCTTGGCCACCGACACCAGCATGTTCCGCAGGGCGACGCCGGACACCCACCGGCTCGCGGCGCGGCTGCTGGAGGCGGGTGTCGACGCGGATGCCACGCTGCGCCCGATCACCGACGTACATCCGTTCGGCTGGCTTCGGATGCTGTCGGCGGTGCTGGCAGGTGCGCGGCTTGAACCTGACGCCGCTCGCGGCCTTGGGCTGGTGTCCGCCGTGGTGACCGCCGAGGACGCTGCGGGTCTGCGCTCGGAGGAAGTGGAAAGCGTGGTGGACGTCGTGCGTGCTACGGGGGAGGCGGAGGTCGCTGCGGTGCTCAAGCAGGCGGGGCCGAGCACCTGGACCGGTTCGCTGCGCGCGGTCGGCGCTCTCGACGTGTCGGCGGTCGCTAGGCATTTCGGCGGCGGCGGGCACACCCTCGCGGCAGGCTTCACCGCCCACGGCAGCGCGCGGGAGGTTCTCGATGAGCTGCGCTCGGCTCTGGAATCCGCGCCACTGCGATAGGTGTTATCCCACCACGTGAGCGGGACGGACGAAGTCGCCGAGGGCCGTGTGCCGGTGCGCAGGGTGCTCGGGCTCGCCGTTCCCGCGCTCGGTGTGCTGGCCGCGGAGCCGCTCTATGTCCTGGTGGACACCGCCGTGGTGGGGCATCTCGGGGCGCTGCCGCTGGCGGGCCTGGCGCTCGGCGGTGTCGTGCTCTCGGCGATCTCCTCGGACCTGACGTTCCTCTCCTACGGCACCACTGCACGCTCGGCCAGGCTGCATGGCGCGGGGGATCGGCGGGGTGCTGTCGCTGAAGGGGTACAGGCGACCTGGATCGGGCTGCTGGTGGGGTTCGCGCTGCTGCTAGTCGGCCAACTGCTGCTGCACCCTGTGGTGTCGGGCCTTGCCGGGAATGCCGCGGTGGCACGGGAAGCGGAGTTGTGGTTGCGGATCGCGCTGTGCGGTGCGCCGCTGATCCTGGTGACGATGGCGGGCAACGGCTGGATGCGTGGCGTGCAGAACACCGTGCGGCCGCTGCGATATGTGCTGGCAGGTAACGGGATTTCGGTGATCCTGTGCCCAGTACTGGTGTATGGCGCGCATTGGGGGTTGCTGGGCTCCGCCGTGGCGAACGTGGTGGCACAGGCGATCGCGGCCGCACTCTTCCTGCGGGCACTGATCGCGGAGCGGGTGTCATTGCGGTTCGACGGCGCCGCGATCCGTGCGCAGCTGCGCATGGGGCGGGACCTGGTGCTGCGCACGTTCGGGTTCCAGGTGTGCTTCTTCTCGGCGGCGGCGATCGCGGGCCGGATCTCAGCGGCGACGCTCGGCGCTCACCAGATCGTGCTGCAGCTCTGGACTTTCGACTCGTTGGTGCTGGATTCACTGGCGATCGCGGCACAATCGCTGATTGGTGCGGCGCTGGGGGCAGGCAGCGAGCGCGGTGCCCGCCTGCTCAGCAGGCAGATCACCGGATATGGCTTGGTGTTCGGGTTCGTGCTCGCTGGGATCTTTGGCGCGTTGGCTTGGGTGCTGCCACTTGTGTTCACCTCTGATCCCGCGGTGCTGGCCGAAATCCCGAAGGCGTGGTGGTTTTTCGTCGCGCTGCAACCTATTGCCGGGGTGGTTTTCGCGCTGGACGGTGTGCTGCTGGGGGCGGGGGACGCGGTGTTCCTGCGCACCTCGACGCTGATCAGCGCAGTGGCGGGATTCCTGCCGGTGGTGTGGGTGGGTTTCGCTCTTGGCTGGGGGCTTGTCGGGATCTGGGCGGCACTGGCCACGCTGATGGTGTTCAGGTTGGTCGCGGTGTTGTGGCGCGAGCATTCCGGCCGTTGGGCCGTGCCGGGCGCGGTTCGTGCCTGAGTGGCATGCCTCACAGGAGGAACGTCACCCTCCTGATCTGACCGCGACCGTCAGTTGTCAGTCATACTTGAATCTGCCAATCCCTGACCGCACGCCGAAGGAGAGTTGTGTCCGCCGCCGAACGGGTGACCGGTAGAGCGAACTCGAAGGCGTGGATCATCTGGTCGACGGGCGTGGCGGTATACCTGCTCGCCGTGTTCCACCGGACGTCGTTCGGTGTCGCAGGGTTGGCCGCGACGCATCGCTTCGGGGTGGACGCTGCGGAACTGAGCACCTTCACCGTGTTACAGGTAGGGGTCTACGCCGGCATGCAGATCCCGACCGGGCTGCTGGTGGATCGCTTCGGACCGCGCAAGGTGTTGGCGACCGCCGCGATCTTTCTCGGCTTGGGCCAGACGATATTCGCGCTCGCGCATTCCTACCCGGTTGGGCTGCTCGCGCGCGGCGTGCTCGGTTTCGGCGATGCGCTGACATTCGTGTCGGTGCTGCGCTTAGTGGCGGCGCACTTCCCAGCGCGGTGGTACGCACTCGTCACCACGTTCACCTCGGCGCTGGGGTATGTCGGGAACCTGGCCGCCACCGTGCCGTTGGCGTTGTTGCTGGCTGGGCCCGGTTGGACACCGACGTTCCTGGTGGCTGGCATCGCCACCGCGTGTTACGCCGTGGTGGTGTTGCTGTGGGTGCGGGACCGCCCGGCGGGCGTGCTCGCGCCGGAACCGGTAGCGGTGTCAGGTCGTGCGTTGTTCGGGCAGGTCAGGGGCGCATGGCGAACGCCGGGTACCAGGCTTGGCTTCTGGGTGCATTTCTGCACCATGTCGGGGCCGAACGTGTTGACTTTGCTGTGGGGAATGCCGTTCCTGGTCGGTGCAGAGCATTTCGGCAAGGGTGCCGCCAGCGCGCTGCTGATGGTGTTCGTATTCGGATCGATGATCGGCGGCCCGACCCTCGGTGGTGTGATTACCCGCAGGCCAGGCATGCGAATGCCACTGGTAGCGGGATATCTGATTGGCGCGGCCGTGGTGTGGGCGCTGTTGCTCGGTTGGCCGGGCACGATGCCGGTGCCGCTGCTGGTGGTGTGTTTCGCCTTCCTGTCGTTGGGCGGACCGGTGTCGGTCATCGGTTTCGCGCTGGCGCGCGATTACAACCCGGTGCGCAGGATCGGTACGGCCACCGGCGTGGTGAATGTGGGTGGATTCGTCGCGACCACGATCGGTGCCTTGCTGGTGGGAATCATGTTGCAGCTCACGGTGTCGCTGCCTGCGACGACCGGTTACCGAATCGCCTTCTGTGCGTTGGTCGCGGTGGTGGCGCTCGGCGTGTGGCGGATGCTGGTCTGGTGGCGGCGTGCCAGGGCGGCGCTGCTCGCCGCGCAGGCCCGTGGTGAAGAGGTACCGGTGCGATTGCGGCGCAGGCGCTGGGATGGGGCCGACCCCCTGCCCGCCGTCGCCTAGAGTTGTGCTGAAAGTGGCTCTTGTTCCAAAGTGCGTGCTGAACGTGGCTTTTCTTCCGCACAAGTACACAAGAGCCACTTTCAGCAGGTGTGTCGGGCCCCGGTGGGGGTGGCCGGCCGGCTTTGGGTGAGGATGTATCGCTGTGTCTGGAAACCGCCGTTGCGCTGCGGCACCCGGTCTGGTTATCGTCGACAAGCCTGCGGGCATGACTTCTCACGACGTTGTCGCGCGCGCTCGCAGGATCTTCGGCACCCGCAAGATCGGTCATGCCGGGACGCTGGATCCGATGGCGACCGGGGTGCTCGTGCTCGGGGTGGAGCGGGCGACCAAGCTGCTGGGGCACCTGGCATTGGACACCAAGGCCTACCTTGCGACGATACGGCTCGGCGCCGCGACCGACACCGACGACGCGAGCGGTCAGATCCTGTCCCAAGTGGACGCTTCTGGCGTAGAGGAGTCCGCGGCGCGGGCCGGAATCGCCACGCTCACCGGCGATATCGCACAGGTGCCAAGTTCGGTGAGTGCCATCAAGGTGGATGGTAAACGTGCCTATGCCAGGGTGAGGGCAGGCGAGCGGGTGGAGTTGCCGCCGCGGCCGGTGAGGGTGTCGCGGTTCGACCTGCTGATGCGGCGCACGGTGGCTGGCGGCACCGAACTGGACGTGATGGTGGAGTGCTCATCTGGCACCTACGTGCGGGCCCTGGCGCGGGACCTTGGCGCAGATCTCGGGGTAGGCGGGCATCTTGCCGCGCTGCGGCGGACCAGGGTTGGCCCGTTCGACCTGAGCACCGCGCGCAGCTTGCGGCAACTGGAGCAGGCGCCGGAGCTGTCGTTGGATCTCGACGCCGCGGTCGCCACCGCGTTCCCCCGGCGGGACGTCACCGACACCGAGGCGCGTGCGGTCGGGCATGGCCAGCGGCTGTCGGCGGCCGGTATCACCAGCACGTATGGGATGTTCGGTCCGGATGGGCACGTGCTCGCGCTGGCCTCGGATTCCGGTGAGTACGCCCAGCCGGTGGTGGTGCTCGCCCCGGCGAGCTGAAGCGGCCCCGGGCCCGGCGATAGGCTCTAGCACGTGCAACGGTGGCGCGGACTGGAGAACCTGCCCGGAAGCTGGGGTCGCTGTGTGGTGACCATCGGCGTGTTCGACGGCGTCCATCGTGGACACCAGGAACTGATCCGGCGAGCGGTGCGGCAATCGCGCCAGCGTGGCGTGCCGAGCGTGGTGCTGACCTTCGACCCGCACCCGGCTGAGGTCGTTCGGCCGGGCAGTCATCCAGCGCAGCTCACGACGTTGAGTCGTAAGGCGGAGTTGATCGAGGAGCTCGGGGTCGATGTGCTCTATGTGCTGCCCTTCAACCCGGAACTGCAGCATATGAGCGCCGAGGAGTTCGTTCACGAGATCCTGGTGGAGCGGTTGCACGCCGCGATGGTGGTGGTCGGGGAGAACTTCACCTTCGGGCACAAGGCCACAGGTGATATCGGCGTGTTGCACAGGCTGGGACAACGCTTCGGATTCACAGTCGAGGGTGCGGGGCTGCTCAGCGCCCAGCCCAACGAGGAGAAGGAAGCCGTGACGTACTCCTCCACCTACATTCGGTCGTGTATCGATGCGGGCGATGTGGCTGCCGCGACGGCCGCGCTGGGCAGGCCGCATCAGCTGGAGGGCATCGTGGTACGCGGCGACGGCAGGGGCAGGGAGCTTGGCTACCCGACCGCCAACCTGTCGCTGCCTCGGTACGCGGCTGTTCCCGCGGACGGCGTTTATGCCTGCTGGTTCTCCAGGCACAGCCCACACGGCGAGACGAACCTGGACGGCGCGGCGGTACCTGCGGCTGTCTCCGTCGGCACCAATCCGACCTTCTCCGGCAAGGAGCGTCGCGTGGAGGCCTTCGTGCTCGACGCCGACGCCGACTTCTACGGGCAGCGAGTGAGCCTGGATTTCGTCGAGCGGCTGCGGGACATGGAGCGCTTCGAGTCCTCGGCGGCGCTGGTAGTTCAGATGGCCGAGGATGTGACCGCCACGAGGCGGTTGCTGCAACGTTAGCGACCCTGCGCCAGTTGTCCGAATTCGACCACGGCGGTCGCCGGGACCTGGCAGGATAAGCCTCGTCACGTGGCGGTTGGCGCCCGGACAGTCGCAGGCGAGCTAGGGGAGCGGGGAACGTGGAGGATCAGGAAACCGTCCAGCGGAACATCCAGCGGCAGCGGCAGTGGTATGGCGAGCCCCTTGGCGACCGGGTGCGGCGGTTGATTGTCGCGTTCGATGTGTCGCAGGCGAACCTGGCCGAGGTGCTGCGGATCAGTGCGCCGATGCTGTCGCAGGTGATGAGCGGACGTCGAGCCAAGATCGGCAATCCAGCGGTGTTGGCGAGGCTGATCATGCTGGAGCGCACGGTGCTCACACCCGAGGTGGCCTCAGGGCGGCCGGAGGCCTTGCAGCACGCCCTGAAGGAGGTGCAGGACTCCAGCCCGAGCGTGACTATCGGTTCGCTGCCGGTAGGGAACGGTGCGGATGAGCGGGCTATGATCGGCTTCCTGCGCAGGCTGGCCGAGCCGACCGAGCTCGCCGACGCCGCAGAGGTGCTGGATGACAAGTTCCCGGACCTTGCGAGCCTGCTGCGGCACGCCAGCGAACACGTGTAGCGGTCGCGGGCTGGACCAGGCGTGAAGCAGGGTGCGTGCTCGCCAGCGGAAGTACCTGCAGGTGGGGCACATGCGTGCCGGTCCCCGGGGCGCGGCTGCCGGGAGTTGTCGGCTATCCTCATGAGTTGGGTCCGGCTGCGGTCCGTGGCGGCCGGTACCGACTATCCCCTGACGGCGTTCGTCATGGGGCCCGCACGGCACAGCGAAACAAGGAGAGTACCGAGTGGCCCTGTCCACCGATGAGAAGAAGTCGACCCTTACCGAGTACGGTCTGCACGATTCGGACACCGGTTCCCCGGAAGCCCAGGTCGCGTTGCTGACCAAGCGGATCATCGGTTTGACCGAGCATCTCAAGATGCACAAGCACGATCACCACTCCCGCCGCGGCCTGCTGCTGATGGTTGGGCGCCGTCGCAGGCTGCTGAACTACGTGGCGAAGGTGGACATCGAGCGTTACCGGTCGCTCATCCAGCGGCTCGGGCTGCGCCGATGACAAGCTGAGGGGAGGGGGAGTGGCCAACCGGCCGCGGCCCCCTGCCCCCGGTACAAGACAAGACGAGGGCGAGCGCACGCAGTTGCGCGCGGCGGCAAGCTGTTTCGCCGGTCCTCGGTAGTGGTTCCCGGGTCAAAACCCGCGGCAGGTTCCGCAGGGCCCCGAGGACTTCGATCGATGGCCGGCCTTGTCGCAACCGCGAGCCGCGCATGCACGCCGCGTGTGCCCGCCAGACAAGGAGTACTAATGACTGAACCCCAGGTTCACGAGACTACCGCTGTCCTCGACAACGGCGTCTTCGGTAAGCGCACCGTCCGCTTCGAAACCGGCAGGCTTGCCAAGCAGGCCGCGGGCAGCGTGGTTGCCTACCTCGACGAGGAGACGATGCTGCTCTCCGCGACGACGGCCTCCAAGCACCCGAAGGAGCACTTCGACTTCTTCCCGCTCACGGTCGATGTCGAGGAGCGGATGTATGCCGCGGGCCGCATTCCCGGCTCGTTCTTCCGCCGCGAAGGCAGGCCGTCCACTGACGCCATCCTCACCTGCCGGCTCATCGACCGGCCGCTTCGTCCGTCCTTTGTGGATGGGCTGCGCAACGAGGTCCAGGTTGTCATCACGGTGCAGAGCCTGAACCCGTCCGACCCTTACGACGTGCTGGCGATCAACGCGGCCTCGGCTTCAACGCAGCTCTCCGGAATCCCGTTCTCGGGTCCGGTCGGCGGCGTGCGGGTAGCGCTTGTCAACGACAAGGGCACCGACCAGTGGGTCGCCTTCCCCACCTACGAGCAGCTGGAGAAGGCCGTGTTCAACATGGTCGTCGCCGGTCGGGTCGTCGGTGACGGCGCAGCTGATGTGGCGATCATGATGGTGGAGGCGGAGAGCACCGAGCACACCATCGACCTCATCTCCGGTGGCGCGAAGTCGCCGACCGAACAGGTCGTTGCCGAGGGCCTTGAGGCTGCCAAGCCCTTCATCCGGGTGTTGTGCGTCGCCCAGCAGCAGCTGGCTGACGCGGCTGCCAAGCAGACCGCGTCGTTCCCGACCTATCCCGCATACCAGCCCGACGTCTACGACGCGGTTGCCGCGATCGCAGGCGACGAGCTGGCGCGGGCGCTGACCATCGCAGGCAAGCAGCAGCGCGACACCGCGACCGACAAGGTTAAGGCCGACGTGCTTGAGCGGGTCGACGTCGGCGAGGGCGGGCGTTTCGCCGGTCGCGAGAAAGAGGTTGGCGGTGCCTTCCGCGCGCTGACCAAGAAGTTGGTTCGGCAGCGCATTCTGCGTGACAAGGTGCGCATCGACGGCCGTGGTGTCAGCGACATCCGGCAGCTTTCCGCCGAGGTCGCGGTGATACCCAGGGCGCACGGTTCGGCGCTGTTCGAGCGCGGCGAGACGCAGATCCTCGGTGTCACCACGCTCAACATGCTGCGGATGGAGCAGCAGATCGATTCGCTCACCCCGGAGACCAAGAAGCGCTACCTGCACCACTACAACTTCCCGCCGTTCTCCACCGGCGAGACGGGCAGGGTGGGTTCGCCCAAGCGGCGCGAGATCGGTCACGGTGCGCTGGCGGAGCGGGCGCTGGTGCCGGTGCTTCCCAAGCGTGACGAGTTCCCCTACGCGATCCGGCAGGTCTCCGAGGCGCTCGGTTCCAACGGCTCGACGTCGATGGGCTCGGTCTGTGCCTCCACGATGGGCCTGCTCAATGCCGGTGTGCCGCTGAAGGCCCCGGTTGCGGGCATCGCGATGGGTCTGGTCTCCGACGAGGTCGACGGCAAGACGGAGTACGTCGCGCTGACCGACATCCTCGGTGCGGAGGACGCCTTCGGCGATATGGACTTCAAGGTCGCTGGGACCAGGGAGTTCGTCACCGCACTGCAGCTGGACACCAAGCTGGACGGTATCCCGAGCGAGGTGCTGGCGGCGGCGTTGAAGCAGGCGAAGGACGCCAGGCTGACGATCCTCGACGTGATCGCCGAAGCGATCGACGGGCCGGACGAGATGAGCCCGTACTCGCCACGGGTGACCAGCGTAAAGGTCCCGGTCGACAAGATCGGCGAGGTCATCGGCCCGAAGGGCAAGATGATTAACTCGATCACCGACCAGACCGGCGCCGACATCTCGATCGAGGATGACGGCACGATCTACGTCGGTGCCGCCGACGGTCCTTCCGCGGAGGCCGCGATCGACATGATCAACGCCATCGCCAACCCGCAGCTGCCCAAGATCGGCGAACGTTTCCTCGGCACTGTGGTCAAGACCGCCGCGTTCGGTGCGTTCGTCTCGCTGCTGCCGGGTAAGGATGGCCTGGTGCACATCTCCAAGCTGGGCAACGGCAAGCGCATCGGCAAGGTGGAGGACGTGGTCTCGGTAGGAGACAAGCTCCGCGTGGAGATCGCTGACATCGACCAGCGCGGCAAGATCAGCCTGATACCGGTCAAGGAAGAGGACGAGAAGCCCGCCGCGGCCGCCGAGGTACAGGAGCAGCCCGCTCAGTGAGTGAACGTCTCGCGGCCGCGGGTACCACCGGTGCCCGCGGTCGCTCCCTACCCGGTCACCTGCAACGTCCTGGTAGCACCAGGACGTTGGAATCCACCGGTGACGGTGCTCAGGTGCGGCGGACGGTGCTGCCAGGGGGATTGCGGGTCATCACCGAGCGCGTGCCGGGTGTGCGGTCCGCTTCGGTGGGTATCTGGGTGTCGGTCGGCTCCCGCGATGAGCAGCCGAAGGTGGCAGGCGCCGCGCACTACCTGGAGCACTTGCTGTTCAAGGCGACCAGGCGGCGTACTGCGGTCGATTTCGCCGAGGAGATCGACGCGGTCGGCGGCGAGCTGAATGCGTTCACCGCCAAGGAACACACGTGTTACTACGCGCATGTGCTCGACGAGGACCTCCCGCTGGCAGTCGACTTGGTCACCGATGTGGTGTTCGACGCCACGCTCGCGGCGTCCGATGTGGAGGTTGAGCGCGGCGTGGTGCTGGAAGAAATCGCGATGCGCGACGACGATCCAGAAGACCTGCTCGGGGAGGCATTCGCGGTCGCCATGCTCGGCGAGCACCCGCTCGGCCGTTCGGTGCTCGGCAGCCAGGAGTCGATCACGGCGATGACGCCTGCCGCCCTGCGGCGCTTCTACCGCACGCGTTACACGCCACCGAGGATGGTGCTCGCCGTCGCGGGCAACGTCGAACACGCACAGGTGCTGCGGCTGGTACGAAAGGCGCTCCGGGAGCGGCGGTCCACTGTGGATGATGTCAGTGCGCCGTCGCCACCGAGGGCAGGCTTGCTGCGACCCCGATCGGCACGGCGGCTGGTATTGCACAGCGACGACACCGAGCAGGCACACCTGATGGTCGGTACTCCCGCGCTGGACCGGCACGATCCCCGTCGCTACACACTCGGCGTGCTCAACGCCGCTCTCGGCGGCGGTATGAGCTCGCGGCTGTTCCAGGAGGTCCGTGAGCGGCGCGGGCTCGCCTACCAGGTCTACTCGTCGCTGTCGTCCTATGCCGACACCGGCCACCTCACGATTTACGCGGGCTGCCAGCCGGAGCGGCTCGGCGATGTCGTCACGGTGGTAAGGGAGATCCTTGCCGAGGTGGCTGCCAACGGCTTGTCCGAGGCGGAGGTCGAGCGCGGGAGGGGGCAGCTGCGGGGTGGCTTCGTGCTCGGCATGGAGGACACCTTTTCCCGGATGGCACGTATCGGGAAGGGCGAGTTGAACTACGGCGGTTACGACACCGTTGAGCGCACCCTGGCGCGCATCGAGTCGGTGACGGTAGCGGACGTGGCCACGCTGGCACAGGAGCTGCTCACGGTGCGGCCGCGCTCCGTGGCCGCTGCCGTGGTGGGCCCGTACGCTCGTCCCGGCGACCTGCCGAGCGAACTGCACGAGGTGATCGGACAATGACGCGATCCGCTGACGACCCTATCCGGGTCGGGGTGCTCGGCGCCCGCGGCAGGGTAGGAGCGGAGGT
>JBOHEL010000076.1:0-13767 GCA_050700995.1 Sciscionella sp.
GCCCAATAATCGGGATCGCGAGTTGGACCGAAAGCGTGTACGTCACCTCGGTGCCCTCCGAGGTGGTAGCCAGCGAGTACGCACCGTCCTGTGCTTTCTGCATCTGGCCCTTGACCAGCGACCATCGCACGGACAGGCCGTCTTCCGCCCAGGCGTAGGCCAGCACGTAGGTGTCCTTGACGGGGCCCGCGTCCACCGTCAGCTGCACCCGCTCGGCACGACCCCGCTCATCGCGTGCCAGCACCTCGATGTCGGTGATTGCCTTCGCCCACTCCGGGTACGCCGGGAAGTCCGCGATCACCGCCATGATCCGATCCGGAGCGGCATTGATCACGATCGACTGGGTGGACAGGTCAGGCATGATTCCGCCTCCGCGTTGGGAAATACGTCGACGGGCACGGTTCCGCATCCTGGGAGGGATTGACGTCTGCGGGCATGCGCGCAGGTTACCGGTTACCGATGTGATCTCCTGGTAGGAGGCACCGATCAGAGGTCGAGTACGTACGGTGTGGCGCTGCGCTGGAAATGCCCGACGTTGACGCATTCGGTGCGTCCCATCCGAATCCGGGCGGTCAGCGGCTGGTGGACGTGGCCGAACAACGAGTACCTGGGCATTCCTGTCAGGATGCGATCCAGCAGCGCGCGCGAACCGTACTCGGAACGGCGGGCCACCACGTCGTAGGTCAGCTCAGGCACGGACGGCGGGATGTGGGTGCAGAGGATGTCGACTTCCGGCAGCGCTTTCACCGCGGCGTCGAACTCGTGCTCCTCCCTGAGGTACGGCGCCCATACCCCGGTGCGCCGCAGGGTGGCTCCCGATGGCAGCAAACCGCCGCCGACGAAGCCGAAACGCAGCCCGCCGATCTCGGCGACCTCACCGTCGAGGACGTGCACCCCGCCGTGCGCGAACTCCTGCCACAGCGCGGGGGTGTCCACGTTGCCGGGTGTGGCGTAGGTGGGAGCCGTCATCGCGGCGAACAGTTCCCGGTACTGCTCCCTGATGGCCTCGGCGACCACACCGGGCGCGTCCTGCAGGCCTGCCCACAGCGAGCGGGCGTAGGCGGCGGTATCGGCGTGCCGGTGGCCTCGGCGAAGCTCCGCGAACCGCGCCACCTTCTCCGCGCCGAAAACGCGGCCGAGGATGCCTCGGGAGTGGTCGTGGTAGTCCACGAAGTCCAGCAGGTCTCCGAGCACGACGAGGGCGTCCGCGCCGTCGCCCGCGCGCGCCAGCGCCTCGGCGTTGCCGTGCACATCGGACACCACATGAACCCGCATACCGCGAGGCTACCCATCTCCGGGCACCCGATGCGTGGCCGCGCCGACGGTCAGGACTTCGGCAGGTTCGGCTCAATCACCTTCGCCGCCTGCTGCGCCGCCGAACAGTCCGGTGTGCCGTTCGTGCTCACACCCTGTACATCCACCCGCGAGCCCGCCGTCACGCCGATAGCCACCAGACAGCCAACCGAGTTCTGTTGCTGCCGCGACTGGTGAGACCCCAACGTCGTCACCGGCCCGACCGTGCCGCCGTTCGCCTGCACCTGCGACAAGCCCAGATTCGTGCGGACATCGACACTGACCTCAGCGCCGTCGGTAGTGTGCCATGCGCAACCACGAGCCGTGCCTACGTTCTCTGGGTTACCTGCGCCTGTGACACCCACCTGCGCCGCATCGGCCCGCGGCAACAGCGAACACGGGTCTACCGTCGCCAGCGTAGCAGCTTGCGTGGGCGCGCTCACTCCGCCGCGCTCGTCGGCGGAGTCGCCTGCTTACTAGGCGAAGACGGCGAGGGTGTACCCGGCGTACCTCCGCCACACCCCACCACCGACAGCGCCACCACGACCAGGCCGACGCCGCAGCACAGCCGCTTCAGCACGGGATACCGTCGAAACCACTGGCGTTGTCCTCATTGGTCCGCTGCGTCGACTTCGCCGACTTGTCTATCGCGTCCATCGCGTCCTGCACGTCCACCAGCAACTTCTTCATGGCCGGAATGAAACCCTGATCGGGATCGCGATGGTAGCGAGAAACGGCTTGTAGACCCTCGCCGCCGGGGTATCGCCGATAGGCATCTCCTGGCCCAGCCTGCCAGCTTGAGACAGGGCATCTTGGATCTTGTCGTGCAAGCCCTGCAGGCACCCGGTGAGCGCGTCGGCGGCCTCCTGGGTGAACCGCACCTCACCGGAGGCCACCACGCTCCTGAGGTCGCTGACCCCCTCTGACATCCCGGCGACCCCGCTGCCGAACGCCTCCATCGCTTCCACCGCTGCTCCCCTCGTAGTTGTTATTGGTCCCGCTGCCGCATGTCCCGCAACTGCCTGCGCAGGTCTTCCAGGTTCCACCTGGCATGTCCACCTGCGGTGACGAGTTGCGGTGTAACGAGGCTGTCCTGCCACCAACGCACCAAGGTGCCGCGATTGACGCCCAGCGCCTTCGCCGCCTCGCCGGTTGGCAGCAATTTCTCCGTCATGCTGCAACGATCGCACACAGTTACAACACTTATTAACGATACCAACGTTTACAACGATCTAATCGTACAGGTCATTTACATCAAATGCGTCGTATGCGACGATCTATTTTGTGACCGCGGCCCCGACAGCACACGAGTCCACGCCGCGCGGCAGCCGTGGCTCACGGTGCGTCCCGGTGAGGACGAAACCGCCAGGCGTGATCGGCTGATGCACTCCTGCTGGCGCTGCGGGCACCGGATGGATACCAGGCAGCGCTGGCCGGCACCAGGACGGCTGCGCACCGCACGGGAACTACCACGATGAGGCTCGGATCAGCCACGCTGGAAGACCAGCCGACCACCTGCGAGCAGCCGCCGGCGGCGGGTTGGTCGATGGTGCCGGTGTCAGGCAGAGGTGGCGGCGAAATCGACGTCCTTGGTCTTGACAGTCCCAGCCGTCCGCCCCGGTGCCGTCTGATAGGTCCAGTACAGGTTCGTATGCGCGATGACGGCCTCCGGAGGCGGCGCGCCCCATGCCGTCCGGTCCCCGGTGGTATGGGCGTCGCCGACGAGCGTGGCGTCGTATCCCCTGACGAGCGCGCCGTGCAGGGTTGACCGGATGCACGCATCGGTCTCGGCACCGACCACCATCAGCCGTCCCACTCCGAGCCCCGATAGCACCGTCTCCAGCGTGGTGTCCTCGAAAGAGTCGCCGTAGCACTTGCCGACCAGCGGCTCGTCTTCGCTTGGCCTCAGCTCAGGCACGATTCGCCAGCTGTCGCTGCCGTTCGCGAGATCGTCGTCGCTGTGCTGGACCCAGATGACAGGCACCCGTTGCCGCCGTGCCTTCTCGACGAGGCTGCCGACATTCGCGACGACGGCATCACGTTGGTGAGCGTCCTCGACGACACCGTTCTGTACGTCGATCACGAGCAGTGCGGTATTCGGCCGGTTATCGAGCGTCGTCATGATCTCCCCTATCGCGCGCTTGGTGGTGTCCGCACCGAAGTTAGACCCACCCACCGACAAACGGCAGCGAATTGAGACCCAGGCTGAGACCCCCGCGCTGTCAGCTGCCGTAGTGGTATCGACATCCAGCGATCCGGATCTCATCTTCGTTAATCTTGTATATGAGCCGGTGCTCGTCGGTTACCCGACGTGACCAGTACCCCTGGAACCCGTGCTTGAGTGGCTCAGGCTTGCCGATCCCCTCGTTGCCGGTGCGTTCGACGTCCTTGATCAACGTGTTGATCCGCTTAAGGACCTTACGGTCCTGGGCCCGCCACCAAACGTAATCGTCCCAGGCGTTCTCATCCCAGACCAGCTTCATTCAGCTAGGTCCCGCCGTACACCCCCGCCGTGTTCGAGTCGATCGATCGACGCCAGCAAGCGACGCGCGTTGTCGGGACTCTTCAGCAGGTAGGCGGTCTCCTTCAACGACTCGTAGTCATCGAGCGCGACCATCACCACCGGATCGTGACCGGACCTCGTGATCACCACCTCCTCGCGGTCGTCCACGACAGCGTTCAGCGTCTCGGCATACTTCGCACGCGACTCGGAGTAGGTCATGGTCTTCATCGCTCACCTCGATTACGTACAATAAACTGTACGTCATGGTCCGACGGCGCACAACGCAGAGCGCCAACCCGACACGCACCGGCGCGGGAACAGCCGCAAGCTCAGCCGCCCTGCAAGACCAGCCGACCACCTGCGACCAGCCGAGCGGCGGCGGTAACGTCGTCGGACAGCGGACGATCCGACATGTCCGAGGAGAGCAAGTCGGCGGCCACCGCATACGCGGCGCGCGCGAACGACTCCCCGGCCACCCCGCCGCGCATCCGCAACGCACGAACCGCCGCGACCAGCACGCAGCCGATGATCAGCGCCAGGGGCTCCCGCGACCGCGAGAGCTGCCGCACCGCGAGGTCGGCGAAGCTCGCGTGATCTTCCACACCGTGGGAGGCGAGCGCGGTGGCGAGGCTCGCCGGGTGCGCGGCGGCCCGCAGCTCCGCCAGCGCCGACTGCGCGGTGTACTCCAGCACCATCACCCCGCTGCTGGCACGCTCGACACCCGCCAGGAAGGCAGGCAGCCCGGTGACCTCGGGATCGAGCAACGCGGCGAGTTGCCGCACCGCGGACATGCCGACCTGCAGCAGCGCGGCGCGCAGCTGGTCGAATGCCAGGGTGAGGTGCGTCATCAGGAAGTTGCCGTTGTGCAGTGCGACCGGACCGTCGGCAAGCAGCGGGTTCTCGGCCGCGGTGTTGAGCTCGACGCAGAGCACCCGGTAGCACCACGCGGACGCATCCCGCGCGACGCCGTGAACCTGTGGCAGGCACCGGAACGCGAACGAGTCCTGCAGCCGAACCTTCGGCGCGGGAGTGCCCGCGAGCACCGCTCGCAGCGCCGCCGCCGCAGCTACCTGGCCTTGGTGGGCGCGAGCCGCCTGCACCCGCTCGTCCAACGCCTGATCGGTGCCCCTGACACCCAGTAGTGACAGCACCGAAACGGTCTCCGCTGCCCGCAGCATCACGTCGACGTCGGTCAGCGCCAGCGCCGCTTCGCCGAGGGTGCGTGCCGCGGTACTCATCCAGGCGAGCGCGTCGCCGGGACCGAACGCGACCGGCATCGGCGCAACACCGTCCACCAGCCACGGGTTCTCGCCCTGCAGCGACAATCCCGCTTCCGCTAGTGCCGTCAGGTCGCCGGTGCCGATCGAGCCGAGCTCGTGGACCTGTGGCGCGAGGCCGGCATTGAGCGCGGACTCGGTGGCGTCGAGCAGGGCGTTGCCGACCCCCGCGCCACCGGCACCGAGCTGGTTGAGCCGCACCACCAGTATCGCGCGCGCCACGTCCGGCTCCAGCAGCTTGCCGACGCCGCCGGAGTGGCTGCGCAGCAACCGCACCGCGTGCCGGTCGACATCGCCTGCGGGCACCGACTCGTCCTTTCGGGATCCGACGCCGGTGGTGCGCCCGTAGATCGGGCTGCCGCTGTCGGCGAGTTCCGCCGCCGCGCGGTGCGCCCGCTCGTTGCGGGCACGCCCGCGCTCCGACAGCGTGACCGGTGCACCATGCCTGGCGATCGCCACGACGGTCTGGGGGGTCAGCGTTCTGCCGTCGAGACGGTGGGAAGGCCTGCCGCAGCCCATGCCATGAACCCCCCGTCCATGTCGGTGACCCGCGTCAAGCCGAGGTCGAGCAACGACGCGGCAGCGAGGCTTGAGGTGTAACCCTCGACGCACATGATGACGACCTCGTGGTCGTACCCGGTGACCTGCGGCAACCTCGCCTCGCACGCCGGATCGAATCGCCACTCCAGCACATTGCGCTCGATGATCAGCGCTCCGGGCACCTCGCCCTGCTTCCGTCGCTGCGCGACCGGGCGGATATCCACCAGGAATGCACCCCTGGCGAGGGCCTCGGCAGACTGGGCTGGTGCTAGGCGGCGCAGCCGCGCCCGTGCCGCTTCGAGCGTCTCGGCGATCGAGCGCCCGCCTGGCTGTCGCGGTGTCACGGCATCCTCCTGCTGGGAAATCACGGCATGACCTCACCAAAGTACCCAGCCCGCTTCGCGGCTTTCACGATGTCGATCTCCGGCTCCGGACCCGCCGTCACGACCGTCTCGTACGGGACGAGGCGATCCGGCTCGGTGCGGTAGTACGTCATGGTCGACAGTGGCGGTGAGTAGGCGTGCACGCTGGTGGCGGGATGCTCGGCGGTGTTGCCGAGGTTGTGGATGTACTCCGGCCCGAACGAGCGTGCCGTTCCGGCGTGGTGGTTCCGCCGCATCACCCCGTGCCACCGCTCCAGGTGGCCGTACTCCTCGGACAGGCTGCCCTGCACGACGGCGAACGCGCCGGAGGAACCGCCGTGGTCGTGGAAGCGGGTGTCCTGGCCGCGTTCCCATCCGATCAGCCACACCTCCACGTTGCGCGCCCGGTGCAACCTCGCGTACCAGCGCTTCTCGGAGTCGTGCCTGACCACGGGACGCCAGAGCTGCCGCTGGCCGGCGATGAGCTCGACAAGCTCCGCGAGCTCGCCGCGCGTCAGCCGCGCCTGGCAGAGCGCGATGCGCCGCAACACCTCCGAGGCGGGCGTGGTCGCGGTTGCCGATCGGGCAGCATCGATGGTGAGATCGCTCATGGTTCGAACCTCCTGCATCATGAGGAGATCCCGCTGGGTCATCACCGAGGAATGGTGATCACGCCGCGCGCGACCCCCACAGCTTTGCCCACAATCCGCGGTGGTGCGCGTGAACGCAGCAGCGCCGACGGCGGGCCGTCACAGGTCAAGCCGGCATCCCCAGATGATCAGCGGCCAGATGGCCGATGATGGCACCAGTGATCGACCCGACATCCTCCAGCCTAGACGAGACGAGGTCCCGACCACCATGGAAATCACCAAAGAGCAACGCGCCAGCGTGGCGGAGACCGTCATGCAACTGGAGAGGGAGTTTTACGGCCGAGGGCCGACGTCGGTGCGGGTGTCGGTCAGCAACGGCGACCCGGAAGTGATCACGGTGCTGTCCATCGACACGCTGACGGTGATGGACCGCACGCTGGTCGCCAGCGACATGATCAGCCAGGTGGTGTCGCACCACCAGGCAGTGCACCGGGCCACGGCGGACGACTTCTGCGATGAGATGGAGAGCATCATGGGGCGCAGGCCGTCCGCCTACCTCGCGCAGGTCGATCCGAACACCGGATACGCGGTACGGGTGTTCGTATTCACCGAAGCGGATTCCCCGCAGCCCTGAGCGGCGAACGCGCCGGTTCAGCCCGCCAGCTCACCTCGCTCCAGGAGTCCGACTAGCGCCGCGATGTCGGAGCCGAGCGGCCGATCCTCCCTGACGGGTTCGATTGCCGCGCACAGCGATGCCGCGATGCCTTCGAGTCCGGGTGCCTGCGGCACCTCGGGGCGCAGTGACCACGCCTGGCGCGCCACGAGCAGCTCGCAGGCGATGATCTCTCGAACTATTTCCGCCACCCGCCGCAGCCGCTGCGCCCCCTCGAACTCGAAGCTCATCGCATCCTCCTGCCCGAGCGAGGTGTCCGCGATGCCGATGGAAACCGGAGCCGCCAACCTGCGTAGCTCGTTCAGCGCACCTACGGCGCGCTTGTGCACGAGTACCAGCCCGGTTCGCGGGCCCGGCAGCGGCGTGAGCTGATCGGGCAACCCGGTGAACCGGGCGTCGAGCATCCGGTGGGTGTGCTGCACGCCAAGTTCCGCGGCTTGTGTCAGCGCGATGGCCAGCATGTCCATTCCGGTACTCAGCCCGACCGCATGGAACCCACCGCTGGTGACGAACTCATCGTCGAGGAATGCCGGCGAGTCGTCGACGCCCGCGAGCGCGGTGGCGCAGTCTTCGCCCAACCGCAGCAGCACCCGTTCCAGGTTGGCGAGCACCTGCGGAACCACCCGGAACGACACCGGCGCCTGCTTGCCGCCCCACGGGGTAGAAAGGCCCGCCAGCAAGGCGCGAAGGCGCGCCAGCACCCCGGTGAGTGTTTGATCCGCCGCGAGCGTCGCCATCCGCTCGCTGTAAGGGCTGCGAGGGGCACGTATGGCGTCGATGGCGCAGGCAGCCGCGCACAGCAGCTGCCCTGCCAGTATCAGGGCCCGCCTGCGATGCACCACCGCCAGCGCGACCGCGCCGGGAGCGCCCGCAAGCATCGCGATGCCTTCCTTCGCGGCAGGAACGTACGGGGTGACGCCACGGTCGGCGAGGGCGGATGCCGCGTCGCGCAGGCGCCCTTGACCGTCGATCACGCTGCCGATTCCGAGGAAGGTCTGGAACGCGTGCGAGAGCGGGATGATCTCCCCGGCGCAGCCGATGGCGCGAGCAGGAACCGCCGGCGTGAAACCGTCAGCCAGCCGGTCCGCGACGAAGCCGCACAGTTGCGGGCTGACGCCGGTGTTGCCGCTGAGGAAGCCGGACAACCGCACCGCCATCATGGCGCGCACCTCCTCCTTGTCCAGGTAGGGCGGCCCGCCAACCGCCCGGCCCAGCAGCAGGTTGCGCTGGTGCGCGCGCTGCTCCGCGTCCGTGAGCTGGGTACCCGCGAGGTACCCCATGCCGGTGTTGACGCCATAAACCCGCTGACCGCTCGCCAGCGCGCCGGCCAGCTGCCGCCGCGAAGCGTCGACCTCGGAGAGCAGCGCGGCATCCAGCCGAAGCCGCTCGCCGCCGAAGGCGATGCGCTCGACCACGTCCGTTGTGAGGTCGGACCGATGGCGCAGTTCAATCATGTGCATGCCCGCCTTGCTGGTCAGGTAGCCTGGTGGCCGCGCGGCCGCGGATGAATCACTTGACAGCTAACCACCGGCTCTGTAACCGTCCCATTCACCTTGATCGATGCCAGCGATCAACAGCAGGCGGGGAACATGATCACCTTCCAGTCGGTGAGCAAGAAGTTCGGCGATGGCACGACCGCGGTCGACCGGCTGGACCTCACAGTCGAGGAAGGCGAGGTCTGCGTGCTGGTCGGCCCGTCGGGATGCGGGAAGACCACCACGCTGCGGATGATCAACCGCATGATCGAGGCGACCGGTGGCACGATCACGGTCGAAAACAAGGACATCACCACGATCGACCCCCCGACGCTACGCAGGCGTATCGGCTATGTCATCCAGAACACCGGACTGTTTCCGCACCGCACCATCACCGCCAATATCGGCACGGTACCCAAGCTCCTCGGCTGGGACCGCGACCGCACCGGCACCCGAGTGAGGGATCTGCTGGAACTCACCGGGCTGCCCGCCGAACTGGCCGACCGCTACCCGCACCAGCTCTCCGGCGGGCAACGGCAGCGGGTCGGCGTGGCCCGTGCGCTCGCCGTCGATCCGCCGATCATGCTGATGGACGAGCCCTTCGGGGCGGTCGACCCCATCACCAGGGTGCGGCTGCAGGAGGAGTTCCTGCGGTTGCAGCGCGAGGTACGCAAGACGATCGTCTTCGTCACCCATGACATCGACGAGGCCATCAGGATGGGTGACCGCATTGCGATCTTCCGCAGAGGCGGCGTGCTCGCCCAGTACGCCACCCCGACCGAGCTGCTCGCCAATCCGGCCGACGACTTCGTAGCCGATTTCCTCGGAGCCGAACGCGGCCTGAAACGCCTCGCCCTCATCCCGGTGTCGGCGGTACGGCCGGAGTCGGGGCCGGTGGTGCGGGTCGGAGAGGACCGCGAGCGCGCACTGGCGATCGCCAAGTCCCACAACAGCACTTGGGTCCTCGTCGTTGACGAGGGCGGCAGGCTGCATGGCTGGCAACAGGCGTCGCAGCTGCCCGACACCGTCGCCACCGACGGGCTGCGCGAATGCGTCGCCGTGGTGGGCAAGGACGATTCCCTGCGAGCGGCGCTCAATGCGATGATCACCAGCGAGAGCGGCGCGGCGGTTCGGGTCACCGAGGACGGCCGCTACGAGGGGATCCTGACCCAGGGACAGGTGTCAGGCGAGCTCGCCGCGCGGGACGCGTCGTGAACGGCGTACTGGCAGCGCAGGCCATGGACTGGGGATGGATCGCGGATCACCTCCCCGAGATCGGTGGCCTGCTCGGCGAGCATGTCGTGCTGACAGTGCTGGCGATGGTGTTCGGGCTGATCATCGCATTCCCGCTCGCGCTGATCGCGATCCGCTGGCCCCGGTTCTACTCCCCAATCCTCGGGGTCACCGGTGTGCTGTTCACGATCCCCTCGCTGGCACTGTTCATCCTGCTGATCCCGTTCGCTGGGTTGTCCCGCGCCACCGCACTGATCGGTTTGACCATCTATACCTTGCTGATCCTGGTGCGCAACCTTGTCGAGGGGCTGCGCGGAGTGGACAAGGACGTGCGGGAAGCGGCGGAGGCAATGGGCTACAGCAGGGCACGTCAGCTGCTCACCGTCGAACTGCCGCTCGCACTGCCGGTCATCATGGCGGGGGTCCGCATCGCGATGGTCACCACCATCGGGCTCGTCACCGTCACCGCTCTGATCGGGCAGGGCGGCCTCGGGCAACTCTTCATCAACGGGTTCACCCTCGACTTCGGCACCGAGATCATCGCGGGACTCGTGCTGTCGGTCCTGCTGGCTGTCGTCGCCGACCTGCTGCTGGTGCTGCTGCAGAGCGTGCTGGCACCGTGGCACCGGCGGGCGGACGAGTTCGCATGAATATCTTCAGCCAGCTCGTCGCCTGGTTCACCGACCCGGCGCAGTGGAGCGGTAGCGGTGGCATACCGGTCAGAGTCGCCCAGCATGTGGAGTATTCCGCCGCCGCGGCGGCGGCCGCGCTGGTGCTCGCCCTGCCGGTCGGCATCGGTGTCGGTCACTTCAACCGGGGCGGTCTGCTGGCCATCAATATCGCCAATATCGGCAGGGCCATCCCTTCGCTCGGCCTGCTGGTACTGATGTTCTTCCTCGTCGGCTTCGGTTTCCTTCCCGCGTTCGTCGCGCTCGTGGCGCTGGCCATCCCGCCGATCGTGACCAACAGCTATACCGGGATGCGCTCCGTCGACCCAGAGGTTCGGGAATCGGCGATCGGCATGGGAATGACGCGATGGCAACGGCTGTGGCAGGTGGAGATACCGGTAGCGATGCCGCTGATACTGGCGGGAGTGCGGACATCGGTCGTGCAGGTCGTCGCCACCACGACACTGGCGGCGTTCATCGGCCTCGGCGGGCTCGGACGCTACCTCATCGACGGACTGTCCCAACAGGATTACCCGCAGGTGATCGGTGGCGCGATACTCGTGGCACTCCTGGCGATCATCGTCGAGTTCCTGATGGGACTGCTGCAGAAACTGCTCGTACCCCGCGGGATCGCCTCGCGGAACGCGACCGGGAGCACCAAAGATGCCCGGAAACCGGCTCTCGCCGTGACCACGATCGATGAAGGGAACACGCTATGAGAGGGATCAAGCCTGGCGGTGCCGTTATCGCGCTGCTGGCGGTGGCCGTGTCCGCCACCGCGTGCGGCGGCGGTGGAGGTGGCAACCCGCTAAGCAAGTCGAGCGGCGCGTCGCATGCACCGTCCGGGACCGTCGTCGTCGGCTCGACCAACTTCCCCGAGCAACTGTTGCTCGCGAACATGTACGCCGAGGATCTCAAGGCCCACGGAGTGAAGGTACAGACCCGATTGAACCTCGGCAGCCGCGAGGTCGTTTTCCCGTCGCTGAAGTCCGGTGACCTCTCCGTCATTCCGGAGTACACCGGCGCGCTGCTCGGTTACCTCGTCAAGGGCAAGACCAAGGCCACATCGCAGCAGCAGGTGCTCGCGGATTTGAAATCAAATCTCCCGAAGGGCATCGTCGCGCTGAAACCGAGCCCAGCGCAAGACAAGGACGCCCTGGTCGTCACCCGGCAGACCGCGCAGAAATACCACCTCAAAACCATTTCCGACCTGAAGAGCGTCGCGCCGCAAATGGTGGTCGGCGGCCCGCCGGAGCTCAAGACCCGGTTCATCGGGCTGCCGGGTCTCAAGAAGGTCTACGGGGTGCAGTTCAAGTCTTTCCTGTCGCTGGACGCGGGCGGGCCGCTGACGAAGAACGCACTGAAGAAGGGCGATATCCAGGCAGCGCGACTGTTCACCACCGATTCCAGCATCGCGAAGAACGACTGGGTGGCGCTGATCGACGACAAGAACCTCATCCCGGCCCAGAATATCCTTCCGGTGATTCGATCCGACGCCAATAATCCCACTGTCACCAAGGTGCTCAACGCTCTGTCGGCCAAACTCACGACGGACACTGTGACCAAGCTCAATGCCAAGGTCGAGATCGACAAGCAGGACGCGGATACCGTCGCCAAGCAGTGGCTCAAGCAGGAAGGTCTCATGACGTAGCGACAATGGCCGAACTCACGCTGCGATTCGTCTCCGGACCCGATGTCGAGGCGCTGAATCTGGCGCCTGCCGATATTCTCGGCGCTGTCGAGGAAGCGCTGCTGGCACAGGGCCATGGGCAAGCCGTGCTCGAACCGCGGACGCACCTCGTCCCTGGCCACGACGGCAAGGGGCATTTCAACGTGCTGCGCGGTCATCTCGGGCCGCGGCGGGTGAGCGGGGTCAAGGTCGTCGGCGACTTCGTCGACAACTACCGGCTGGGCCTGCCGAGCGAGATGGGGCTCGTGACGCTGCTGGACCCGCGGACCGGTGCACCGGTGGGCATCGTTGACGCGACAATGCTCACCAGCGCGCGCACCGGAGCCGTCACGGCCATCGGCGCGAAACGTCTGGCGCGCGAGGACAGCCGGATACTCGGCCATGTCGGCGCGCGGGGCACGGCGTGGTGGAACGTGGTGTTCCTCGACGCCGTGTTCGACTTCGCCGAGATCCGCGTAACCAGCCGACGCGCCGAGTCGCGCGAGGATTTCGCCGAGAAACTGAGCGACCATCTCGGCAAGCCGGTGCGCGCCGTCGCCACCAGTGAGGAAGCGTTGCGTGGCGCGGACATCATGGTCGAGGCTTCCAGGCTGACCGAACCGCAGCCACTGCTGCGCACCGAATGGGTCACGCCGGGCACGTTCGTCTGTCCTTACGGGACGGTCAGTGCCGTGGAACTGTCGTTGACATCGGTCATGGACAAGATCGTCGTCGACGATTGGGGCCAGGCATCCGCGGGGCCGTTCGGGGCGTTGCGCCGCCATGTCGACACGGGCCTGCTCACCGAGCAGACGCTGCACGCGGAGCTCGGCCAGATCGTGGCAGGGCTGCGGCCGGGGCGGGAGTCGGACGCGGAACGCACCCTGCTCTGGCACCGGGGACTGTCCACCACCGATGTCGCGGTGGCCGACATGATCCTCCGCCGTGCCGCGGCCACCGACATCGGCACCGTACTGCGCTACCGCTAACAACCCACACCGTGAGTACTTTCCACGGTTATAACCGTGGAAAGTACTCACGGTGTGGTTAGGGGGTGATGACGCCGTCGGCGCGGAGCTTGTCGGTTTCCTCGGGAGACAGGCCCAGTTCGGCCAGCACCTCTGAGGTGTCGGAGCCCTTCTCATGCGGTGGCGTCGGTGGCCGCGCCGGGGTGCGGTCGAATTTCGGTGCGGGTGCGGGCTGGGTGTATCCACCGACCGCCACGAAGGTTTTGCGTGCCTCGTTGTGCGGGTGCGCCGCGGCCTCCCACGGTGTCAGTACCGGCGTCAGGCAGGCATCGGTGCCCGCGGCGCGCTCGCTCCACTCGTCGCGGGTACGGGTGGCGATCGCCTCGGCAATCCGCTCGCGCAACGCGGGCCAGTTCGCCGGATCGTGCCTGTTGGGCAACTCGCCCGCGTCCAGTTCGAGCACGCCGAGCAGCGCGGCCCAGAACCTCTCCTCGATGGCCCCGACCGCCATATGCC
>JBOHEL010000077.1:0-13635 GCA_050700995.1 Sciscionella sp.
ACCCGGACGCAAGCACCCGAGCCGATCACCCATGGGGGTCCAGGGGGCGAGCCCCCTGGCTGGGGTCTGGGGGCTGGGCCCCCAGTGTGATGGCGAGATGACCCGGCCCGCGCTCTCCGCAGGCATAGGTAACCCATCATCGAGCCCCAATACGGAATCGAACCGTAGACCTTTTCCTTACCATGGAAACGCTCTACCGACTGAGCTATTGGGGCGTGCTCTCAAGTGAGCGGAGTTGACTCTACACATGCGGGCGGACCATCTGAAATTGGGTCCCACGTTCACCGTGCCAGGGTGAGGACTGTCTCCTCTCCCTCGTGCTGATCATGCTTCCCGACCTTGGTGCGAGCCTGGATCCATGCCGCGAAGCGATCCTCCGAGAGCGGCCGGGAGATCAGGTAGCCCTGTGCGACATCGCACCCCATCTCGGCGAGCTGGTCGCGGACGGCCTCGTCCTCCACACCTTCGGCTACCACGATCAAGCCGAGCGAATGCCCGAGCTCCACAGTCGCGCGCACCACCGCGAGGTCGCCGAGCGAGGTCGACATGCCGAGCACGAAGCTCTTGTCGATCTTCACCTCGTCCACCGGCAGCTGCCGCAGGTAGGCGAGCGAGGAGTAGCCGGTGCCGAAGTCGTCGACGGCGAGCACCACACCCATCGCGTGCAGCCGGTTGAGCACGGGCAATGCCCGCTCGGGGTCGGACATGACGGCGGATTCGGTCAGCTCCAGGGTGAGTGACTCAGCACCGAGGTGGTGGCGAGCGAGCGCGTCGGCCACTCGGTTCGGGAAGTGCTCGTCGGCCAGATTACGCACCGAGACATTCACCGCGGCCGAGATGCGGATACCGAGCTCGGCCCACTTCCTCGCGTGTGCCAGCGCTTGGTCGGCGACGAAATCGGTGAGCGCGTCGACCAGGCCGGTGGCCTCTACCGCAGGCACGAAGTCGTCGGGGCTCAGACTCCCGAACTCGGGATGCTCCCAGCGCACCAGCGCCTCGGCGCCGAGCACCTCGCGGCCGGGGAGCGCGATCTTGGGCTGGTAGTGCACGTGCACTTCGCCTCGTTCCAGCGCCTGCCGGAACTGGGTGACCAGCTGGAAACGCCGCAGGAACATCTGCCCCATTGCAGGGGAGTACTCCCGGATCGACTCGTTTCCGCTGCGCAGCGCTCGCACCGCGACGTCGGCGCGCTGCAACAGCGCGTCCACGTCCATCGGCTCGCCCGGCGCCTGTGACGTGGTCGAGGCATACCCGACGACCGCGCCTGCCTCCACTGTCAGCCGTTCCACCGGGTAGGGCGCGGACAGTTCGCCGCGGAGTCGCTCGGCCACCTGGCGTGCCTGGCCCGAGTCGTGCCCTGCCAGCAGCACGGCGAATGCGCCGCCTTCCAGCCGGGCGAGCGGCACTTCCTCGCCCAGCATCGCCCGCAGCCTTCGACCCGCGGCCACCACCATCCGGTCGCCCCAGGCATAGCCGAGCGCGTCGGCCACCGTGGAGAGCACCTCCAGTTCGATGCGCAGCACCACCGACTCCGGATACCGTTGCAGCACACTGCCCGCGAGCTCGACGAAGCCTGGCCGGTTGAGCAGTCTGGTCGGTGGATCGTGGTACGCGTCGTGCTGCAGTCTCGCCAGCAGCCTGTGGTTGTCGGTGGCGGTGGACAGGTGGCTCGCCAAGGTCCGCAGCACCCGCACATCGGCTGCCGAGAAACCACGCCTGCGGCTGGTCCGATCGTGTGCCTCGACCGCTCCGAGTACCTTGCCGGCCCCGCGCAGCGGCACCACGAGCACCTCGCGGGCCGCGCGCTTGCGCAGCGCGTCGGCGATTTCCCAATCCGCGCCGGATGCCCGGACGTGGCGGGCTTCGTTGCCGGGCATCCGCAACAGCGGATCCTCCACCAGCATGCGGACGCCGGAGGTGAGCGCGCCAGGTGGCAGCGGCGCGCCTGCGACCACGGTCGTCACGCCAACCGCTGGGTCCACTATCAGGTGCAATACCACCCGATTCACGCCGAGTTGGTTGCGAATGCGCTCGGCGACCGAGCGCCATTCGGCATGCGTGGCTTCCTCGTCCACAGTGTCGCGGCCGGTTGGCCCGACCAGTATCGGGTCGGTCCTGGCGACGGCGAGACTGAACTCCGAAAGCCCGTCGAGGTCGTGTTGCTCGCGCAGCAGGCGGGCGTAGGCGACACCGAGCGGGATCAGCGCCACCGTGAACAGCACCACCAGCACCCAGCCCCAGCGCGAGGAGACCACGACCTGGTATGCAACCAGGCCGACGGCGGTGTTCAGCAGGCCGATCACCAGTGTGCGCGCGGAGAGCCGCACCGACTCCGCGGCCCGCAACCGGCCGCTGATCACACGCAGCGCCGCGAGCCCAAGCAGAGTGCTCACCAGCGATGAGGAGAGTGCGCCTGGCACCGCGGGCAGCCACAGCGGCGCACCGGCCCACGGCCCGCGCAGCGCGTGGTAGACCGCGAACGGCACCGCTACCTCTAGGCACATCACGCCGACGTTGTATGCGAGGTGCCGGGCGCTGCCGCGACGTAGCTGCGCGCCGATGCCCGCCACCAGGTGCACCAGCAGCACCAGGGGGAACGATCCGACCAGCAGCCCGATCGCCAGCGGGACCTCGGTGAAGGACACCGTCCAATCGATGCGGCGGACATTGAGGTCGATGGTGAAGCGCTCGGCGGCGAGGAAGCCCACGAGCAGCAGGGGGCCGATCCAGAGCACATTGCGCTGCGGCACCGTTCCGATCCAGGCCGCTGTCAGCCCGCTGCCGAGCAGGCCGAAGGTCAGCACCGCGGCACAGAACCACAGGTAGCCGGGCCGCCGCACCGCACGGCTACCAGCTGTGGCTACCGGTTGCGACGCTGCACCAGGACGTTGCGACATGCACGCTCCCGCGAATTGATCGTTATCCACGGCCGCGCAGCACTGTAACCCGTTCGAGGGACAGATATCGACCCCCAGTAGTAAGCAGGTCGTCACGGTCGCCGCGTCACTGCGCTGAATGTGTGGTCCGCCGTGCTAGAAGGGCCTGCTCATCGCGCTGGTCCACCGCACGATGAGCAGGCACGGCCTACACAGTGAGACGGCCGGTCAGCACGGTCACCGCCTGGCCCGCGAGCCGCACCCGGTGCTCGCGGCGGCTCACACGAACCCTGCCGCCGCGTCTGGACACCTGCTCGCCGAGAAGCTCGGCACGCTCCAGCTTGTCGCTCCACCAGCAGGCGAGCGTGCAGTGCGCCGAACCGGTGACAGGGTCCTCGTCGACGCCCTGCGCAGGGTAGAAGCAGCGGCTGACGAAGTCCGCATCGCCGTCGCCTACTGCGGTCACGATCACCCCGCGCACCGGTAGCGCGGCGATCCCAGCCAGATCCGGACGCAACTCCCGCACCTCGGCGGCGGAATCGAGCTCGACAAGCAGGTCGGAGATGCCCTGCGCGACTGCACGCACAGTCACCCCTGGCAACGCCGCAAGCAGGGTGGCAGGCGGTTCCAGCGCGGCGGGAGGATCCGCCGGAAAGTCCAGCTCCACCCAGCCACCCTCTTGCGCGCTCGCACCCAGCACCCCACTGCGAGTGTCGTAGCGCTGCTCGCCGCCGAGCACGTGGGTGGCGGCCAGCGTGGCGTGCCCGCACAGATCGACCTCAGTGGTGGGGGTGAACCAGCGCAGTGGCAACGGGTCACCGGCACGCTCGGCGCCCGCGATCGCGACGAAGGCAGTCTCGGACACACTCAGCTCGGCGGCGATCGCCTGCATCCAGGCCGCTTCCCGTGGCTCGGTCAGCAATACCACGCCCGCGGGGTTGCCCGTGAACGCCTGGGTGGCGAAGGCATCAACGACGAAGAGGTCCACATCACCACGGTAATGGACGAGCGCCGGTTTACCCCGGTTCGTGACCGACCATCTCAGCCGCCCGTCACACCACCAGCTTCACGATCGCGGCGATGCCGATCACCACTGTGACTCCCCGTAACACCGCAGGGCGCAGCGTCCGGCCGAACCGCGCGCCGAGCAACCCTCCGACGACCGTCCCAGCGGCCAGCAGCAGCACCACCAACCAGGCCACATGCGCCACGCAGATGAAAATCAGCCCAGCAACGCACTTGGCAACGGTCGCGAGCACGTTCTTCACGGCGTTCAGCCGCTGTAGCGGCTCGGCCACCACGATGCCCATCAGTGCCAGGTAGATCACGCCCTGCGCCGCGCCGAAGTACCCGCCGTACACGGCGACCGCGAAGATACCCAGCCACAACCAGACCCCGCCCCGCGCATCCGGCCCTACCTGTCTGCTCGCGAACCTTGCCGCGAACCACGGCTGCAGCAGCACCAACACCACCGCGACACCGATCAGCACCGGCACGATCCGCTGGAACGCCGAGTGTGGCAGCGTCAGCAGCAGTACGCCGCCGAGTGCCCCGCCCAACAGCGCGGCCGAGCCGAGCAGCAGCAGCCGGGACCGCTGGCCTGACAGCTCGCGGCGGTATCCCCACGCGCCCGCAGCGCCGCCGGGAACCAGCCCGATCGCACTGGAGATGTTGGCCGTCACCGGGGGAAACCCCAATGCCAGCAAGACCGGAAACGTCACCAGCGTGCCGGAGCCGACAACCGTGTTCATGGCCCCGGCGCACAGCCCGGCGGCTACCACCGCGACGTCCTGCCAAGGGCCCACGTGCTGACGGTACTGACAGCACTGCTGAAAGTGGCTTTCAGGTGGTAGATGCCACTGAAAGTGGCTCTTGTGTCGTTGAGCGACACAAGAGCCACTTTCAGCACTTCACCCGCGGACGGGTACTCGCGCTCGGGTCCTGCCGTGGTTCACCGCGGCGGCCAATTCGCGCAGCACTTGGGCGGTTGTGTCGAAGGACATGCACGAGTCGGTGATGCTCTGGCCGTAGCTCAGCCGATCCGGCTCGCCGAGGATCAGGTCTTGGCGCCCCGCGACAAGGAAACTCTCCAGCATCACCCCGACCACGCCGCGCTCCCCGTCGGCGATACGACGGGCCAGGTCGCCAGCCACGTCGGGCTGGCGACGATGGTCCTTGCCGCTGTTGCCGTGGCTGGCGTCCACCACCAGCCGGGACGGGAGTCCCGCCTGCGCCAGCACCCGCATCGCCGCCGCGACGCCTGCCTCGTGGTAGTTCGGGCCACCGCGACCACCGCGCAGGATCACATGACAGTCCGGGTTACCGGTGGTCGTCATGATCGCAGCCAGGCCGTCCGCGGTGATACCAGGGAAGACGTGCTGACCGGCCGCCGCGGCAACCGCGTCGGCGGCTTCCTGCACATCGCCCGAGGTGGAGTTCTTGATACCGATCGGCATGGACAGGCCGCTGCAGAGTTGGCGGTGCACCTGGCTGGTCGCGGTGCGGGCTCCGATCGAGCCCCAGCTCACGGCGTCGGCCAGGTACTGCGGGGTGATCGGGTCCAGGAACTCGCAACCGACGGGTATCCCGAGCGCGAGGATGTCCAGCAGCAGCTTGCGGCCCGCGCGCAGCCCCGAGTTGACGTCATAGCTGCCGTCCAGGTGCGGGTCGTTGAGCAGGCCCTTCCATCCCAGCGTCGTACGTGGTTTCTCGAAGTACACCCGCATCACCACGCGCACCGTGCCTGACAGCTCCGCCGCGAGCGGTGCGAGCCGCTGCGCGTAGTCCAGCGCGGCAGCCGGATCGTGCACCGAGCAGGGGCCGACGACGATCAAGAGCCGGTCGTCGGAGCCGTCGAGAATCGCGGCGGCTTCGGTGCGCCCCTGGGTGACCACCTCGGTGGCGGCCGCGGTGAGCGGCAGTTCTTCGGCCAGCAGTGCCGGGGTAATCAGCGGGCGGACCCTGCTGATACGGAGGTCACTGAGGTCGGTGGGATGGCGCGGCATGCGTCGATGTCCTCTCCGCGAGCCGCGACACCACCACTGCGATGCACCCGGCCCGCTCATGGTGTGAGCGTGGCGTGGGCCGGCTCCGGGTGGTGGTGGAAGATCAGCGCATGGTGTCGCCGCCCGACCCACCCTGGGCCGACGAGCTAAACCACCAATAACGCCGCACGAACCGAAGTGTACCCAACGCACCCGGCACGCCCGACAGGGTGCGGGTGTCTCGCCAAGCACTGGAGACCTCATGACCGCTACGTTCAGCTTCCGGACCACCGCGAGCAGCGCCGCGAGCCCGCACGCGCTGTTCGAGAAGATCGCAGATGGCGGCAACTGGGCCCGCTGGCTGAAACCCCTTGTCGCGCACTCGGAGTGGGAGACGGAAGGCGATCCGGCACCCGGCGGCGTCGGTGCGGTGCGCAAGGTAGGCACCTGGCCGATCTTCGTGCGAGAGCGGGTGCTGGAGCACGAGCCGGACCGCAAGCATGTGTACACGCTGGTGGGCCGCACTCCCGCACGGGACTACCGGGCCGAGGTGACGCTCGTACCGCGCGCCGATGGCGGCACGGAGTTGGAATGGCGCGGCAGGTTCACCGAGCGGGTGCCTGGTACCGGGCTGGTGGTGCGCTTCGTGCTGTACCGGGCGGTGCGGCTGGTGTGTGCCCGGCTGGTGCGTGCCGCGGAGGGCTACTGACGGGCCGATCGGACAAGGCGACGCACACTTCGTTGTGTCGCTGAACAACACATAGTGGGCGCCGTCACGTTTAAGGTTTCCCGATCAGCCACCCCACGCAAGGAGACCGAGATGACGTCAGGGCAATGGGGGTCCGCCGGTTCGGGCTTGTTCCGGCGGAAGCCGATCGGCCAGATGGAGGAGCCGTCCGAGGGCCTGAAACGCAGTCTTGGACTGTGGCAGCTCACCTCAATCGGCGTTGGCGGCATCATCGGTGCCGGCATCTTCTCGCTGGCAGGCACGGTCGCGCACGCCACAGCGGGGCCCGCGGTGCTGATCTCATTCCTGATCGCGGGTGTGGCGAGTGCCGCGGCCGCGTTCTCCTACGCGGAGTTCGCGGGCATGATCCCCAAGGCGGGCTCGGCGTACACCTACGGCTACGTGGTGCTCGGCGAGATCGTCGGTTGGTGCATCGGGTGGGACCTGTTGCTCGAGTACACCGCCATCGTCGCGGTGGTCGCGATCGGGATCTCGGGCTATTTCGGCTTCCTGCTCGGCCAACTCGGTATCCACCTACCTGCCTGGATGCTCGGCGCACCTGGCACGGGTGACGGTCACGTCGTCGACCTGTTCGCGGTGGCCTTATGCCTGCTGATCGCTTTCCTGCTGACCATGGGGATCAAGGCGGCCGCCAGGTTCGAGACCTTCGTGGTTGGGCTGAAGGTCGCCGTCGTGCTGGTGATCATCATCGTGGGCTTCTTCTTCATCAAGAGCTCCAACTACCACCCGTACTTCCCATTCGGTACCAGCGGCGCGATCACCGGAGCCGCCACCGTGTTCTTCGCGGTATTCGGCTACGACGCGCTCTCCACCGCCGCGGAGGAGTCAAAGGACGCCCAGCGCCACATGCCGAAGGCGATCATGTATTCGCTGCTCATCGCGATGACGTTGTACGTGCTGGTGTGCCTGGTTCTCACCGGGATGCAGCGCTACACCGATATCGACCCGGAGAGCGGGCTGTCCTCGGCGTTCGCCTCGGTCGGCCTGCCGGGGCTGGCCAGCGTGATCGCGGGCGGCGCGATCATCGGCATCATGACCGTGCTGTTCACCTTCATGCTCGGCACGACACGGGTGTGGTTCTCGATGAGCCGGGACGGGCTGCTGCCGAAGTGGTTCGCCAAGACACACCCGGTGCGCAAGGTGCCGACCAGGATCACCTGGATCGTCGGCGTGGTCGCCGCGGTGCTCGCCGGGTTCGTCCCGATCGGGGCCGCCGCGGAGCTGACCAACATCGGCATCCTGCTCGCCTTCGTTGTGGTGTGCATCGCGGTGATCGTGCTGCGCTACCGCAGGCCGGACATCAAGCGGAGCTTCCGCTGCCCGTGGGTTCCCGTGGTCCCGGCCATCGGAGTGCTGTTCTCGCTGTGGCTGATCAGCTTCCTGCAGCCGGCGACGTGGATCCGGTTCGCGGTGTGGTTTGTGATCGGGCTCGCGGTGTACTTCGGCTACAGCAGGCGACACTCGCTGCTGGCCGAAGGGAACCAGGAACCGGACCCGAAACGGGGCGTGACCACCGGGAGCTGAGTGCGCTGCGGCCGGCGACCTTACCAGGCCGTCGGCCCGCAAGCACCGAGTTCAGGTCGAACTGTTCAGCGGGCGGCGGCAGACGTAGGTCATGGCGGGCGGCGGGTTGCGCCACACCGTGCGGGTGGGGATCACCTCTTCAAACACCGCGGCGAGTTCCCTGCGGAACCGTTGTGCGGCAGGCACCGCGAGCGCGTAGGAGTAGCAGGCGGTGGTGAACGCCCCCTCCGGCCGCAGTACCTGCCCGAACACCTGCAGCAGTGCGTGCTGGCGGGCCTGGTTCAGCAACGTCCACGGCAGCGCGGACACCACGGCATCCACCTGCTTGATGCCGCGCTCGGCGAGGATGGCGACGGCCGAATCGGCGTCCGCGGTGACGACATCGACGCCGAGATCGCGGCTGCGCAGCACGTCGGCGAGCTTGGCATCCCGCTCCACCGCGATGACCGTGGCGTTGCTGCCCGCACGTGCCACGATCGCGCCGGTGATCGCACCGGTACCCGCCCCGACCTCCAGCACCACCGGCGGTCGCTCCGCCCGACCCCCGTCCGGCACCACCGCCGCCAGCCTGCGCGCGAGGTGTGGCCCGCTCGGCATGGCGGTGCCCATCTCACGAGGCGATCGGAAGGCCGCCGAAAGGAAAGCGGCAAACCCGCTCCCCTTTCCATAACCGTTGGTGACAGCGGCCTCCTTGCCCGACCTCACCTCACGGTTCGTGGTCATGTCTCGCCTCCAAGCGTGAAAACCGACTGGTGTCCAGTATCCCTATCAGATCGGCACGACACACTAGATGACCCCACGATGCTGCAAGTAGCGGAATGTCGCGATACCTGGCAGTACCGGCAGCCAATAGGTCAGCAGCCGGAAGGTCAGCACGCCCGCGATCGCCACCGTGGGCGCTATGCCGACCGCGGTGAGGCCCGCCACCATCACCGCTTCCACCGCGCCGAGGCCGCCGGGAGCGGGCGCGAGGTGGCCGAGGGTCTGCCCGACGACGAACACCGTGAGCACCGCGAGCAGCGAGAAGTGTGGGTCGAACGCGGCCAGGCTCGCGGCCAACCCCAGCCCTGTGACCAGCAGATATGCCAGTGCCCCGCCGAAAAGCTGCGCGGCACGGACCGGGTGGTGCAACGTTGCCAGCAGATCACGGGCCACTGCCAGCGACGGCCGCACGATCCGCCTGCGACCGAATGGGGAACCGACGAGCAGGCCCAGCACTATCAGCACCGCGGCCACCGCCACCAGCACCGGCCAGCCGGTAGGTATCGATACGTTCCGTAGTACGCCGGTCACCCCGACCCCGAACACCCCGACCACGCAGCAAACGGTGGCCACGAAACCGGTGCCGGTGAGGTTCAGCACAGTGATCCCGACCGCTCGCGACCGTCGGACGCCCAGCCGCTCCAGATAGGCGATGTTGATCCCGAAGAACCCGGCGCCACCAGGGGTGGTCCGTCCGGTGAAGGCGGCCGCGATCTGCACGGCGACCGTTCGCCACAGTGGCAGCCGGACGTGGCTGGAGCCGAGTATGGACACCGCCGACATCACGATCGCCAGCAGTCCGGCGACGACCGCCGCCGCCAACCATGTCCAGTTGGCGCTGCGCAGTGACCGCAGCACCGCGCCCATGCCTGACAACTGCGGCAACAGCAGGTATACGGCCGCCCCGATGAGCAAAAGGCTGATGATGGTGGCGGGCCGCAGCGGGGAGCGGAAGCCGGGGATGGCGCAATCCAGCCGTTCGGCGATGCCTTCCCGCAGCTCGGTGACCAGGTAACGGGCCTCAGTGTCGATCTGCATCCTGATCCTGCGGGGCAGCGCGAGCGGATGCAGGTATTGCAGCGCGGCCTCCAGCTGATCGGCGGGCAGGGTATCCGCGGCGGTGCTCACGGTGCGCTTCACACCGACAAGCGTGCCCAGCGAGATCAAGGCTTCCGCGACGTCCTGGGCGCAGTGCGTGGCATCCGCGCCGGGCCTGCTGAAGGTGAAATTGAGCAGCCATGGGTGGCCGGAGTCATCGATAAGGATGTTCTTCGCGCGCAGGTCATGGTGCGCGATGCGAGCCTGCGCGAGGCAGCCGATCTGGCTCCAGATCTCGAGCAGCAGCTTGTCGTCGATGTCGGCGGCGCGCAGCGTCTGCAGCCGGCGCCCTTTGACCTCTTTTCGCACCAGCAGCGGCGACCCGTGCTTGAGCTCACAGGCGAGCAGGACCTGCGGCGTCCGCACACCTGCCCGCTCCGCGAGCAGCGTCACGAACGCCTCGTGCTCCACCTCGTGGTGGGTTGTCGACAGCCTCGGCTCGTCCTGTACTTCCAGGGATGCCAGCAACCGGCGCAGCTTGTAGAGGCCACCCGCACGGCGGTGCATCCGGCGCACCACCTCCACCCGCAGGTTCTCCCCGCCCGCGGTATGCACGGCGAACTGCCTCGGCCCGAGGGGATGGTGTTTCACCGGCAAGACCGCCACCGGCGCCAGGCCTGCCAGCTCCAACTCCTGCTGGATCGCCTCGGCGGAGGTCTTGCGGCCGGGCGCGCCCCACACCAGGTGGAACAGCGTGCCGACGCCCCATCCGAGGAAACCACCGGCGAGTGCTCCAAGCGGCAAATGCCCGCCGAGATAGACATCGGCGACACCGACCAGCGCGGTGATGGTCCACGCCACGTTGCGGAGACCGCGACCAAGGTAGGGCCCTACCACCGTGGCCAGCGCGGCCACCACCGCCACATGCGCCGAGGGAAACGAGAAACCGAAGTCGACCGGCAGTCGCGCCAGCTGCCCGGGAAACGTCGCCGAGAGCGCCGGGCGCCCGCCGTGCAGCCAGTTGATGATCAGCGAGACGCCCCACGCCAGCGCGCCTGCCGCCACGCATTTCAGGCCGACCCTGATCCGCTTCAAATACAGCGCAACACCCGTCACCACAACGATCCCCGGCCAGGAACCGAACCAGGTCAGCACCGTCCACAACGGGCGCGAGGCGGCCGGGAGCTTTCCGAGCTCATCGAAGATCGCCACCTCGACCGGGTTGATCGTGGGGAACAACGTCAGCAACGTGCACAGGGTCAGTGCGGCGGCCGCTATTACCAGCCGGATCACGTCTCTGGGGTGACGCCCGATCGACAGCCGCAGCCGGGATCTCTGCTTCGGACGCGGTGCGAATTCTCGCCCGCCCGACGAGGCCCCGGTGTCGCTCACGGCTGGGCCAGCCTCCTACCCTTGTGCGTAGACAGTCGTAATCAGTGTCACGTATCCAGTGTCCCTGCAATCACCCTGCCACGCGTGCCGCAGCGAAAGCCCCGAGCTAGCACCCGGCAACTTCACGTTCGAACGATTAGGCAAACTACTCACTGAAAACCTACATTCTGTAGGGGTACTCTGCGGCAAAGCGCAGCACCGCCTCGTGTACCAGCGAGCACAGGAGCGTCCCGGGTGAAGATCGCATTCGTAACCGAGACCTGGCTGCCGTCCACGGATGGCGTAGTGACCAGGTTGGCGGCAACCGTACGCGAACTGCGCGGCGCCGGGCACCAGGTTCTGATCATCGCACCGAACGGCAGCCACACGGACATCTCCGGCGCCACCGTGCGCGGCGTGCCTACCATCGGTTTCCGACGCATCTACGACGGCAAGCGCTGGGGGTTGCCGCTGCCCCGTGTCGGCAGGTACCTGCGGGAGTTCCAGCCGGACGTGGTCCATGTGGTCAATCCGGTGCTGCTCGGCATCGCCGGGGTGATTGCCGCCTGCCGCCAGGGCCTGCCGCTGGTTGCCTCCTATCACACCGACGTCGCCCGTTATGCGGGCTACTACCGGCTCGGCTGGCTCGGTCCCGTCATCTGGGCGCTGCTGCGCCAGCTACACGGACGTGCTCAGCTGAACCTCGCCACGTCAGCGGCGACCAGCGCCGAACTGGCGGCGCGTGGCATCGAGCGAGTGCGGCTGTGGCCACGTGGCGTCGACCTCGAACTGTTCCGGCCGGACCCGTTGCCGGAAGCGGCTCGCGACAGCGGGAAGCCCGTAGCGCTGTTCGTGGGAAGGCTGGCTGCCGAGAAAGCACTGCCACGCCTGCGTGTGCTTGCCGATCCTGAGAACGGCTTCCAGTTGGCGTTCGTCGGAGACGGTCCGCAGCGGGCGGAGTTGCAGCGCCGGTTCTCAGCGGACACCGTGACATTCACCGGCATCTTGCACGGCGACACCCTCGCCGAGGCATACCGCGACGCGGATCTGTTCGTGTTCCCGTCGAGCACGGAAACACTGGGGCTGGTGCTGCTTGAGGCGCTGGCGAGCGGGCTGCCCGTACTCGCGGCGGACAGTCCGGCGAGCAGGGAGATCCTCGGTGGCTGCGCCGCGAGCAGGCTGTTCCCGCCTGACAAGCCGGAAGACGTGCCCGTGCTGGCACGCGAGCTGCTGGCATCGGCCCCCCGCGACGCGCTCGCCTTGGCCGCGCGGCGTCACGCCGAACATTGGAGCTGGCACGCCTCGACAAGCACGCTGCTCGGCTACTACGACGAAGCGATCGCCGATGGCATGCCCCCACGTGGCGGGCGAACCCGCTGGCAATTGCCCGCGTTCCTTGGCGTCGGCCTGCTCAACGCCGTGATCGATGTGGTCGTGTTCAACGCCTTGCTGCTGGTCGCGCCCACCGAGTCGGTGATGCGGCTCGCGCTGTACAACACCGTCGCCGTCGTTGCGGCGATCGTGAACAGCTACTGGTGGAACAGCCGATGGACGTTCCGCAGGGAACGGGCCACCGGTGGCAGGCCGCTGGCCTGGCAGCGAACTACTTTCCTGCTCCAGGCCGTGCTGAACATCGTGATCAACGACCTCGTGCTTACCACGGTGACGATGGTGCTTGCGGGTGCGGTGATGCTGCCGGTATGGCTCAACACCAACCTCGCCAAGGCGCTCGCCATGGCGTCGTCATCGATGTTCAGCTTCGTCATCATGAAGCTGCTGGTATTCCCGGCGAGGAGGTCAAGCCAGCGGCAGGCGATGCGCCGTTGACCGGGCCTCAGGATCGGTCACGGCCGAAAGTCCGGCGCGGTACTAACACACCCCCACCTTCATCTGACGCAGGGAGCGCACGATGGCCGATACGGCGCCTGGCCGAGGGCGGCGTCGGGCAGCAGGTCAGCTGGAGAGCGAGATCCTTGCCACGCTGGCGGCCGCGACACATCCGCTCACCACCGGTGAGGTCCAATGCTCCCTCGCCGGCACCCTCGCATACAACACCGTGCACACCATCCTGGTTCGGCTCTATGAAAAGGGTCTCGCCGAGCGCCGCATTCATGGCAGATCACATCGCTACGCCCCGGCCAAGGGGCTTGCGGAGCTGACCGCAGACCGGATGCGCCGCTTGCTTGGAAGCGACCGCACAAGCCGGCGTGCGGTGTTACAGCAGTTTGTGAACGGTCTGGACATTACCGACGAGCGCACGCTGCGCGAGCTGCTGTCCGCCACGCGCCAGGTGCCGGACGAGGGCATCGGCAATCCGGAGTGACCAGACCGA
>JBOHEL010000078.1:0-13525 GCA_050700995.1 Sciscionella sp.
AGTCCAGCAATCAGGAGTTGCTCGATGCCGAACGCGAAGACCGCCTGTGATCTACCTGGACTCCTCCGCACTGCTGAAGTTCGTCCGGTTGGAGGCCGAAACGGCGCCGCTGCGCGAGTGGCTCGCACAGCGGCAGGAGCAGCAGGTCATCAGCAACGAGCTCGGCCGCGTCGAAGTGCTACGGGTGGCACGACGGATCGGTGGGCAGAGCCTGATCGAAGCTCGCGCCGTGGTTGGCGACATCGACCTGGTGCCGCTTGACCGCGCGGTCCAAGATCTAGCCGCCGAGATCGGTGGCCCGCTGCTGCGCACTCTCGATGCGCTGCACCTGGCTTCCGCTGTGCTACTCAGCGACGAGCTGACCGCGTTCGTCGCCTACGACCACCGGCTCAGCGATGCTGCCAAGGTTGCCGGGCTGGCCGTCGCCACACCGGGTCAGGACTGACCTTCCTCCCGCGGCGTCGCATCACCGCTAGCGCGGTAGTTCCGGGAAGCCCCGTCCGCGGGTGTTCGGCTATCGCGACCGGCCGGAATCGAGCGGCCCGGCCGGTGCGACACTAGGGCATGTCTCTCAATCCCGCGGGAGGTCGCCGCGCTCGCCCCGCGCAGCAGGAGAATTGTGGTTGGGAGACACGACCTAGGGCGGTCGCGGGGTTACTGACAGTCGTATGACGGATCGAGAGGGTGGTGCGACCGGATGGCCGGTGAGGGGGCTCGGCCCACCGTCAGCAGGCGTAGGGAAGTCAGCCATGCCAGCGCTCGGTCGCTGCTGATGACGGTGCTCGGCGAGTTCGCGCTGCCCCTTGCGCAGCCGGTATGGACATCGACGTTGCTACAAGTGCTTGCCCTGTTCGAGATCGAGCAGAAGGCCGCCCGCCAGGCGCTGGCCAGGATGGCCGGGGAGGGCTGGCTGGCGTCCGAGCGCGTCGGGCGCCGGGTGCGCTGGTCGCTGACCAAGCCGGGTCGCACCCTGCTCACCGAGGGCGCCGCGCGGATCTACGCGTTCGGCAGGGAGCGCGAGCCGTGGGACGAGCGCTGGCTGATACTTCTGGTTTCCGTACCAGAATCCCAGCGCGACCTGCGGCACCGAGTCCGTACTCGGCTGAATTGGGCGGGTTTCGGCTCACCCGCACCCGGCATCTGGGTCAGCCCGGATACCGGCAGGCAGGCCGAGGCACAGCGGATCGTCTCCGATCTCGACGTCGGATCTCCCGCGATTTCCTTCCTCGCGACTTGCGGGGACATCGGCGACCAGGACGCGATGGTCGGTCGGTCATGGGATCTGCGCGCGCTCGAAGAGCGGTACGAGAACTTCGTCGACGAGTTCGCAGGTGTCGACCCATCGGGAGAGCGGGCGGTATTGCAGGCGCAGATCCGGCTGGTCCACGAGTGGCGCCGGTTCCCGTTCCTCGACCCGCAACTGCCTGTCGCGCTGCTACCCGCAAGCTGGAGCGGCACCAAGGCGGCCGAGGTGTTCCACGGCAAGCACGCCGAATGGCGCGGGACGGCACAGCAGTGCTGGGAAGACCTGGCATCGGCGGAGCCACCGGCCTGAGCGATCACATCAGGCAATCGGTTCACGGCAGGTACTCGTGCGGGCCCGCGAAGCGACAGGAAAACCGCGTCCTCGGGTTTCCCGCATGATGTCCGGCACGCCTTCGGCCTGAGCGGGGGTGCCCTCGACTACGGTAGGCACCCGGAGCGGCGCTCCTCCGACGGGGCGATGAGCGAGCGCCATGACGTCGAAAGAGCGGGCCTGTGACGATTGCCGAATCGCTGTACGGAGCGGATGACCTCACCCATCTCGAAGGGCTGGAAGCGGTCCGCAAGCGGCCTGGCATGTATATCGGGTCAACCGACAGCCGAGGTATCACCCACCTGTTCACCGAGATCGTGGACAACTCGACGGACGAGGGCGTCGCGGGCCATGCCACCAAAGTGGTGGTCACCCTGCACGCCGACGGCAGCGTCGAGGTCGACGACGACGGCCGGGGTATTCCGACCGGCGTGCACGCGAAGTCCGGACTCTCCGGGGTCGAGCTGGTACTGACGAAGCTGCACGCGGGCGGCAAGTTCGGCGGCAGCGGGTACAAGGCGTCCGGCGGCCTGCACGGCGTCGGAGCATCGGCGGTGAACGCTCTTTCGCACCGGTTCGACGTGACCGTCAAGCTGGACGGCAAGGTCCATCAGATGTCCTTCAAGCACGGCCTTCCCGGGGTGTTCGACGGACCGGGGCCGAACGCGAAGTTCACCAGGCAGGCCGGCTTGCGGCTTGCCGGGAAGATGAAGCGCGGCGCGCGGACCGGTACCTGCATCCGTTACTGGCACGACGGGCGCTACTTCGAGACCGGCGCGACGCTCGACGTCGAGGCCGTGCGGGAGAAGCTGCGCCACACCGCGTTCCTGGTCCCCGGTGTCACCTTCGTGCTGCGGGAAGCCGTCGACGGCGCGATCGGCGAGGAAACGTTCCACTTCCCTGGCGGGTTGTCGGATATGGTCGATTTCTTGGCCCCCACCAACGAGAAGGCCCTCTCGGGCGCGCTGCTGATCAACGGTGAGGGCACCTACAAAGAGAACGCCGCAGACGCGAACGGCGTCATGCAGTCAGGTGTGACACGCCGCGCTGAGGTGGAGGTCGCGCTGCGCTGGGGCACCGGCTACGAGCGCACCGTCGAATGCTTCGCCAACACCGTCCGCAACGTGCACGGAGGTACGCACCGCAAAGGATTCGAACGCGGCGCGGTGAAAGCCATGCAGGACGCCATTTCCCGCACCCGCGGGCTGCTCAAGCCGAAGGAGGGCATGCCGGGGCTCGACGATGTGCTGGAAGGCATGACCGCAGTTATCCACGTCCGCATCCCGGAACCGCAGTTCACGTCGCAGACCAAGGACGAGCTGTCAACGGCCGGGATCACCAAAGTGATCCAGAGCGCAGTCGAGCGGCACCTCAAGGCATGGGCGGATGACCGCAAGACCAAGGCCGAGGCGAAGACGGTGCTGCAGAAGATCGTCGACGCGGGCCGGGTGCGGCTGGCACAGAAGCAACAGAAGGATGCCGCCCGCCGCAAGACCGCACTGGAAGGCGCGGCCATGCCCGCCAAACTCGTGGACTGCCGCACCACCGGTGTATCCCGCAGCGAACTGTTCCTGGTGGAGGGCGACAGCGCACTCGGCTCAGGACGAATGGCGCGGGTATCGGAATACCAGGCACTATTGCCGCTGCGCGGCAAGATCCTCAATGTGCAGAAGGCCGGACTCGGCGACACACTGCGCAATGCCGAAATCTCCTCCATAGTGCAGGTCCTCGGTGCGGGCACTGGGCGGACGTTCGACCTGTCGAGCATGCGATACGGCAGGGTGATCCTGATGGCAGACGCCGATGTGGACGGCTCGCACATCCGTACGCTGCTCATCACACTGTTCGCCAAGTACATGCGCCCGGTGATCGAGGACGGCAGGTTGTACGCGGCTATGCCACCGCTGCACAAGGTCGTCACCAAGGGCCGCGCCCCGGAAACGATCTTCACCTACAGCCAGCGGGAGATGGAGCAGACCGCGGCGCGGTTGACCAAGGCAGGCAAGCAGGTCCTCACCCCGGTGCAGCGGTTCAAGGGTCTCGGCGAGATGGACGCCGACGAACTGTGGGAGACCACCATGAATCCGGCGACCCGCTCGGTCCGCAGGATCACCATCGACGATGTCGACGCCGCGGACGCGGCACTGGAACTGCTGATGGGCGAGAAGGTCGAACCGAGGCGGAACTGGCTGGTCGAATCGGCCGCGCGCGTCGACCGCGACGCGATCGACGCGTGACACGGTAAGAAGGAGAAATCGCAGCGATGGCACGCCGTAAAGCGACCACGACCAAGATCGACCCGTCCGCCTTCGATCAGGCCGGCGCGCATGTGTTCGAGAATCCGGTGAAAACGGAGATCGAGGATTCCTACCTCGAGTACGCGTATTCGGTTATCCATTCCCGCGCGCTTCCCGATGCCCGCGACGGCCTCAAACCGGTGCACCGCCGGATCCTGTTCTCCATGAACGAGAACGGCTACCGGCCGACTAACGCCTACGTGAAGTCCTCGCGAGTAGTCGGAGACGTGATGGGCAAATACCATCCGCACGGCGACACCGCGATCTACGACGCCATGGTGCGCCTCGCGCAGCCGTTCTCGATGAACGTGCCGCTGATCGACGGGCACGGAAATTTCGGGTCCCCTGACGATGGACCCGCAGCGAGCCGTTACACCGAGGCCAGGATGTCGCCGGAGGCGATGCTGCTGGTCGGTGAACTTGGTGAGGACACCGTCGATTCCCTGCCCAACTACGACGGCTCGCTGCAAGAGCCGAGCGTACTGCCCGCGGCGTTCCCCAACTTGCTTGTCAACGGCACGTCCGGGATCGCGGTCGGGATGGCGACCAACATGATCCCGCACAACCTCGGCGAGGTGATCACGGCGGCACGCTGGCTGGTCACCCACCCCGGCGCGGACCTCGACAAGCTGATGGAGTTCGTGCCGGGTCCTGATCTGCCTACCGGCGGGATGCTGCTCGGCCTCGATGAGGTCCGCAGGGCCTACGAGACCGGCCGAGGGGTTGTCAGGATGCGCGCGCGGGTGCAGACCGGGCCGCTGGAAGGCAGCCGAGGCAGGCAGGCGATCACCGTCACCGAGTTGCCATACGGCGTGGGGCCGGAGAAGGTCATCGAGAAGATCACCGACGAGGTGAACAAGTCCAAGCGGCTCACCGGTATCGCCGACGTCAAGGACCTTACCGACCGAGAGAACGGCACCCGGCTGGTGATCGAGTGCAAGGTCGGTGTGAACCCGCAGGCGCTGCTCGCCGACCTCTACCGGCTTACCCCGTTGGAGCAGTCCTTCGGCATCAACAACCTGGTGCTCGTTGACGGGCAGCCGCAGACGCTGGGGCTCAAGCAGTTACTGGAAGTGTTCTTGGCGCACCGGTACGAGGTCGTCACGCGCCGCACCCGCTACCGCCGCCGCAAGCGGCAGGAGCGGCTGCATCTGGTGGAAGGCCTACTCAAGGCGCTGCTCGACATCGACAAGGTGATCAAGCTGATCCGGGGCAGCGAGAACGCGCAGGCCGCCAAGGATGGCCTGATGAAGCGGTTCGCGCTCACCGAGATCCAGGCAGGCTACATCCTGGACACCCCGCTGCGGCGGCTGACCAAGTACGACAAGCTGGAACTGGAGGCGGAGCAGGACCGGCTGCGCGAGGAGATCGCCGAGCTGTCGAAGATTCTCGATGACGAGGCGGTGCTACGCAAGGTCGTCGCGACCGAGCTGACGGTGGTGGCCAAGGAATTCGCAGCCGAGAGGCGTACCGCTCTGATCGACGGCGATCTGAAGGAAGTGCTCGCGGCGTCCAAGCCCTCGGGCCCGCTGGAGGTCGCCGACGATCCGTGCCAGGTGATCCTCTCCGTCACCGGGTTGGTGGCGCGCACAGCCGCCGAGTCGGAGGAAGCCACCGAGGCGCGGCGCCGCAACGGGCGGGTGCAGCACGACGCGGTGGCCGCGCTGGTCCATTCGACGGCCCGAGGGCAGGTGCTGCTGGTTACCACCCGCGGCCGCGCGTTCAAGGCCGACGTGCTGCCGCTGCCGGTGTTGCCTTGGCAGGCGGGCACGGTGTCGCTTCGCGGCGGTATGGCGGCGCGGGAGCTCGTGCCACTCGCCAGCGGTGAGCGGGTGATCGCGCTCGCCCCGCTCGGTGAACGGGCCACCGGCTCGCCAGGGCTCGCATTGGGCACCCGGCACGGTGTGGTGAAGGTATGCACGCCGGAGTGGCCGGTGCGTTCCGACGAGTTCGAGGTCATCGGGCTGAAGGACGGCGACGAGGTGGTCGGCGCGACCTGGCTCAGCGACGGTGAGGAAACGCTCGCCTTCGTGGCGTCCGACGCCTCCCTGCTGCGCTACCCGGCGTCCCTGGTGCGCCCGCAGGGGCTCAAGAGCGGTGGCATGGCGGGTATCAAACTGGTCGCGGGCGGAGAGGTGGCATTCTTCGCCGCGATCGTCGCGGATACCGAGCACGGCCAGCCGATGGTGGTGACCGCGACCGGGCAGAGCGTGAAGGTGACGCCGTTCGGGGCCTACCCCGCGAAGGGTCGCGGCACCGGCGGGGTGCGCGCACACCGGTTCCTCAAGGGAGAGGACAAGCTCGCGGTGGCCTGGATCGGGCCTCGGCCGGCCGGTGCCACGCAGGGTGGCAGTCCGGTGGAGCTGCCAGCGCCGAACCCGCGCCGCGACGGCTCCGGCGCTCCGCACCCCGGCCCCGACGTCATCGGACACCTGATCGAGCGCAGCTGACCCACCCGTGAGCTGACTCACGGATGGTGGCGGGTGGGAAAATTCTTGGGCGCCGAGTTTACCCCTTTCGCTACTATCGATCTGGAGGTCGCTGGGGGAATCTGCACTCGACTTGCGGTTCTTGCTGCCCTGTTGCGGTCTGCCCTGCCCGAGCAACGAGAGACGGACACCATGACTGCCCCCGATGTAAGAGCCGCGAGTTCCGACAAGCTCGACGCCGCAGTACTGCGGGTCGCCGGTGTCGTGGTGCTCGGCGCGGTAATGGCCATCCTGGACACCACGGTCGTCAACGTCGCGCTACAGGCGTTGACGCTGCAGTTCAAGACCTCGTTCGACACCATCCAATGGGTGGCGACGGGCTACATGCTGTCGTTGGCCACCGTCATTCCGGTCACCGGTTGGGCATCCGACCGCTTCGGCACCAAGCGGCTGTACATGCTGGCGATCGGCACGTTCCTGCTCGGTTCGGTGCTGGCAGGCACGGCATGGAACATCGAGTCGCTCATCGTGTTCCGGGTGCTGCAAGGTCTGGGCGGCGGGATGTTGATGCCCGCGGGCATGACGATCATGACCAAGGCGGCCGGCCCGCAGCGGGTAGGCCGCGTGATGGCGGTGCTCGGCGTTCCGATGTTGCTGGGACCGATCGGTGGCCCCATCCTCGGCGGCTGGTTGGTCGACGCGGTGAGCTGGCGCTGGATCTTCTACATCAACGTGCCGATCGGTTTGGTGGCGCTGCTGCTCGCCTTCCGGTGGTTGCCGAAGGACAAGCCGCAGCCTGCCGAACGGTTCGACTTCGCGGGCATGCTGATGCTCTCGCCAGGGTTGGCGCTGCTGATCTTCGGGGTGTCGAAGATCCCGAGCGAGGGCGGCGTTGGCGCCGCCGGCGTGTGGTTGCCGATCGTAGCTGGGCTGGCGTTGATGATCGGGTTTCTGGTCCGAGCGGGCCGGACCCGCAACCCGCTGGTGGACTTGAAGTTGTTCCGCAACCGGACGTTCTCGGTAGCGATGATAACGATGGCGTTCTTCTCGGTGGCGTTCTTCGGGGCGATGCTGCTGCTGCCGACGTACTTCCTTCTGGTACGAGGGGAGTCCGCGTTGCAGGCGGGTCTGCTGCTCGCTCCGCAGGGCATTGGGGCGATGATCACGATGCCGCTCGGCGGAAAGCTGGCCGACAAGATCGGTGCGCGCAAGATCGTGCTGCCAGGAGTGGTGCTTATCATCGCGGGGCTCGCGGTCTTCACCCAGGTCGGCGCCGACACGCCTTACTGGTTGCTACTCAGCGCCCTGTTCGTGATGGGTCTCGGTATGGGAACCACGATGATGCCGATCAGCGCGGCGGCGCTGCAGACGCTCACGCAGCGCACCGTGGCCAGGGCGTCCACCGCGATGAACATCATCCAGCAGACCGCGGGTGCGGTTGGAGCCGCGACGATGTCGATCATCCTGGCCGCACTGCTCGCCGGGAAGTTCGGGGTGCCGACCAGCAAGGGCCAGCTCGCCGCCACTGCGGCGATCCACAACCCGCAGGCGCACGACACGGCGGCGGTCGCGACCGCGGATTCGTTCGCCTCGACGTTCTTGTGGGCGCTCGTGCTGATCGCGGTGTGCCTGATCCCGGCGTTCTTCCTGCCGAAGCGCCCGGCGACACCAGCCACCACCGAGAATGACATCCCGGAAGGTGGCAACGAACCAGCCGCAGGCGCCTTGGTCGGATGACCGGACTTACCGGCTGCCGCGCACCTCGATCGCGCCAAGCAGTTCGGCGGTGGCCCGCTCGATCGCGCCGACCGCACGATCGAAGGCGGCGGCGTTGTGCGTGGCAGGCTGCCGGAACCCGGAAACCTTGCGCACATACTGCAACGCTGCCGCCCGGATATCCGTTGGAGTGACCTCGTCGGCGTAGGGCGGTCTGAGTGTCTTGATGCTCCGGCACATATCCCCAGTGTGCCGCTCCGCCGATAGCGAACGGTAGCGCGGTCGCGGCGTCCGTCACGCCCCACGTCGCGAGCGTGCGTACCGATCGCATCGAGGGGGACGCGTTGACGTGCGCGATAGCCGCGGGTGCGGGAGTCGCAGTCCGACTGACCCTCGCGCGATACGGGTAGGCGACGTCCATGACATCACCTGTTCCTATCCTCCCTTGATTGCATTCCTAGTGTCCTCCGCCGGAAGTTCGTTGCGTATTTCCGTGGATCCAGGTGGATGCATCCGCAAGGCGGAGGAGCCCCTGGTAGCGGAGCTACCTGGGGCGACGACAACGCAGCGGGGCACCGCCTTGGCCGCGGAATTAGTGACATGATTTCCGGCGCAGGACACTAGTGAAGTCGTGACCGTTCCCGACGACGGAAGCAGGGTCTTGACGCCGCAGCACATCTGACACACCCGCACCCGGCATGCCTGCGCGAAAGTGCCGGACTCCCCTACTACGGTCGAACCGTGCCGCACCGGAACCACTGTGGGGAGGCTCCAAGATGACCAGCGCAGCACCCAGCGTGCCCGACCTATCGGCGTACGGGTCGTTGCTGGCACGGATCGGCCGCGCCGATCCGGTGGACCCGCAAGTCAGCTCGCTCGTGGACGAGGCCGTCGAGGTGTGGAGCCGCCCTGGTTTCGACACGTTCATGGCACAGGGCCTGCTGCGGTTCGAGCCGTTCGACTACCAACTCGCCGCCGCGCAGACGGTACTGCGGCGCATGCGTGGCCGCGCGATCCTGGCGGACGAGGTGGGGCTGGGCAAGACGATCGAAGCCGGGCTGGTGCTCTCCGAGCTACGCATGCGCGGCTTGGCCGACCGGTGCCTGGTGCTGACCCCGGCAGGTCTCGTCGAACAGTGGCAGGAAGAGTTGGGGCGAAAGTTCTCCCTGCCCACCACGGTCGTCACCGGTGGCAGGCTCGCGGAGCCCGCAGCCGACCACCCGGTGCGGCTGGCATCCATCGCCGCCGCACGACGGGAGCCCTCCCGGTCGGTGCTCACCGCCGAACCGTGGGACCTGGTGATCGTGGACGAGGCGCACCGGGTGCGCGGCCCGCGCAGCGCCTCCGGCAGGCTCGCTCGCGAGCTCCGCGCCCGTTACCTGCTATTGCTGACCGCCACGCCGGTCGAGAACACGCTGCGAGATCTCTACGAGCTGGTGAGCCTGGTGGCGCCAGGTCTGCTCGGGACATCTACGCAGTTCCGCAGCAGACACGGCGCAAACCGGGAAGAACCCGCCGACGCACGCAACATCGGCGAGCTGCGGGCCCGAACCCGGGAGGTGATGGTGCGCCACCGTCGCAGCGAGGTCTCGCTTATGCTGCCGCAGCGGCTCGCGGAGACCGTGCTTGTGACGCCCAGCGATGAGGAGGCCGAGCTCTATGCGGAGCTCACCGCGAGTATCCGCGCAGAAGGCCGGTCCGCGCACTCGTCGCGGTTGCTGACACTGCGCAGCCTGGCGCGGCTGGCAGGATCAAGCCCGGCGGCGGTGGCCCCGACACTTGCGAAGGTCGGCTGGACCGACCTGGCTGAGCGGGCGCGGGGCATCCACGGTTCGGAGAAGTCACGCGCGCTGATCGAACGGCTGCGCCCCTACGCCGAGCGCGAGGAGAAGGTCGTGGTGTTCACCGCGTTCCGGCAAACGCTGGACGCACTGGCGGCCGAGCTTGAAACGGTGGGCATCCCGGCCGCGTTGTATCACGGCAGCCTGTCGAGGCAGGACAAGGAGAAGGCGATCGCGGCGTTCCGAGACGAGGTGCCGGTGCTGCTATCGACCGAGTCGGCAGGCGAAGGCCGCAACCTGCAGTTCTGCCACGTCATGGTGAATGTTGACTTGCCGTGGAACCCGATGCGGATCGAGCAGCGCCTGGGCAGGCTGCATCGGGTCGGCCAGCGGCACGACGTAGTGCTGACCAACCTGGTCGCGCGAGGCACCATCGAGCAGCGCATCCTGCACGTGCTCGAATCAAAGATCAACTTGTTTGAGCTGGTGGTCGGCGAACTCGACATGATCCTGGGCCGCGTCGACGACGACTTCGACTTCGAGTCCTCGGTCTTCGACGCCTACATCAACGCCGAGAACGACACCGAGTTCGACGGGCGACTGGAGGCACTCGGCAACGACCTCGCCCAGGCACGCTCGGACTACCTGCGTAACCGTGGCTCCGTCGACGCACTTGTCGGTGAAGACGAATGACAGTGCGTGACACCGGGCTGCGGTTCTGGCTGCGTTACGTCGAGGCGGCGGGCGGCCTGGCGGAGACCGGGGCGGACAGCGCGGTCGCGGTGCTGCCCGCGCTGCTGCAGCAGCAGTTCGACCTGCCAGACGAGGTGGCCGTCACCGGCGACCCGGATGTGGCAAGGGAGGACGGCGCGATACTCCTCGCCGCCGGTCACCCAGTGCTCGGCCTCGCCGCCGAGTCGGCGCTCGCCGAAGGGGACGGCGGTGTGCTGGCGGTGCCCGCCCCAACGTCCGCTCCGCTACAGCGAGAGGTGTTGCTGGCTAAGGCGCGCGAACAGTTCCCCGTCGATCACGGTCGCATCGACGCCACCGATGCGCCCCGCCGCGGCGTGCGCCCTGTGCTGCGGGTAGGCGCACTGATCAGCTACACGGTGTCAGACGAGGACCATTTCCAGGAACGGGCGGAATGCTGGATGGACGTGCCGTCCCGGCTGGAACTTCCCGCAGCGGTCAGCGAGAAGTTGGCCCAGTTGGAGCCCACCGTTTGGCAGGGTGCCCGGCAGGACCATTACCTGCGGGGGGCCACGGCGGAAGCGCACCGGCTGATCGAGGCGGCCGCCACGCGCAGGCAGCTGGCGCTCTCGACCCAGGTCGGATTGGCCTACCAACGGGAGCGCGAGCGAACTCGCGCCTACTACGCCGAGCAACTCGCCTCCATCGAACGGCGCCGGTCCACCGCCAAGCCGGATCGGCACGCGATGCTCGAGGCGCGAGCCGACGCGACGCGTACCGAACAGCAGCGGCGACTGGCCGAGATCGACGAGAAGTACCAAGCGCGGCACGAGGTCCGCCCGTACCGGTTGCACCTCATATCGGTACCGGTGCAGCGGTTGCCGGTGGATGTGCGACGCGGCGATCGCCGGTACCCGCTGGTGCTCGACTGGCTGGCGCCGACGGGCACCTTCGCCTCCATTAGATGCCCCGGATGCGGGGAGTGCGCACCGCTCGTGGCTGGTAAGGCCGCGCTCGGCTGCGCCCGCTGTATGGGTGGCCCGCCCCCAATAACTACCGTCCCCGCCCCGCCTGCCGCGCCCGCGAAACCGACGCCCACATGCACAGCCACCGCCAGATCCAAAGCCACCGCCCAACCGTCCCCATCGGCCGAGGCGACCCCCGCGACCCGGTCGATACCGACCCGCGATGGCAAGCCAACGCCAGCGCATTCACCCGCCCAACTCCGCAAGCTCGGGGAGAAACTCGGCTACCACTGGTGGGAGACCGCGGCATCAGGGAACCGCCGGATCGCCAGGATGTGCGCGCCGAACTCCCCTGCGGCGGCGCTGATCCGGCTCTATGGTGCGGCTGGCTCGGACCGTGCGGTCGGATTGGCGTTCGACGAAGTCCCACGGAAACTCACCGCCACGGGCGCCCCGTCGACACAGCAGACATGGCACGCCACCATCGGCATCGTCGATACCGGCCGTGCCACATACGACTACCTGCTGCGCTGGCGGATGGGCGGCGGCACGCCTCTGGTGGAGGAGGTGCTGCCTTACGGCAGTCCGGTAGGCGCGCGGTTGCCCTGGGTATTTAGCCCCGCCGTGGCCCGCATGCGTCGCGGCCTGCCGGACCCGCGCGGCAAGCTCGACCCGGTCGCGGCGGCGCTCTGGGAACGCGCGCTACCCCGGCACGGCCTACCGGTCACGCTGCGTTGCCTTGCGGCGTGGTGGCGCATCGGCGACGGCGACGACCTGCTGGAAGGGCATCCGGCCGCCGTGTTGGCCGCGGCGGTGGAACGAATGGTGGGGCAGCGTGCGAACAACACCGGTGGCCGCTACGCCGAAGTCGCGCTCGCATACGGCATGCCGGAGCCCGCCATCCGCGACGCCGGAGCGCTGCTGCAGCGCAGGCTGACACTGTCCCCGACGCAGTGGTGGTGACCAACCGTCACCGCCCTTCCGAGCGGCCGTTGGAGCCCTGTCGTTCGCGGAAGGTCGTAAAGCCCGAGGTCGCTGGACGTGGTGACCCAGGCGACTTGCTCTAGGCGTCCGCCACGGACACCCGCGGTTTCGGACTTCCGATCACAAGTACGGGTCGAAAGTGCACCGAACCGGAAAGCCGCGGTCTGCACCTGGGTGGCGTCCTCTGGGGTCACGAGCTCTTGCCTGTACGTCGTATGTCATATCGTATATGATCTGTGCTACCCCGGCAAGCAGCCCTCATAGGCCATGCTAGGGAAGAGGACCCACGACGAAGGTTCAGGTGCCAGAACCCATGCAGTTCCACCATCACGGCTACGTGTCAGGAGACCCGCGCGTCAGCCCCGCTGCTCAAGCAGGCATTGACCGTCCGGCCCAGCTGCCCGACGAGGTCGACGTGCTCATCGTCGGCACCGGCCCCGCCGGCATGCTGCTGGCAGCGCAGCTGTCGCAGTTCCCCGCCATCACGACACGCATCATCGAGCGGCGACCCGCTCGCCTCGAGATCGGCCAGGCCGACGGCATCCAGGCGCGCAGCGTCGAGACCTTCCAGGCGTTCGGCTTCGCGGAGCAGATCATCAGCGAGGCCTACTGGATCACCGCGATGAACTTCTGGGGCCCCCACCCCGACGACCCGGAGCGGATCATTCGCACGGCACGGACCGTGGACGACCCGCACGGCATCAGCGAGTTTCCCCACCTGATCGTCAACCAGGCCAGGGTCCTTGACTACTTCGCCGAGGTGGCGGCCAACTCGGCCTCGCGGATGAGGCCGGACTACGGGCTGGACTGCGTCGGCCTCGCAGTCGGCGACGCCAGCCAGGCGAGCCACCCCGTCACGGTGACACTGCGGCATACCTCCGGTGAGCACGAGGGCGAGCAGCGGCAGGTCGGAGCGAAGTACGTCGTGGGCTGCGACGGTGCCCGCAGCGTGGTGCGGGATGCGATCGGCCGTCGCATGACCGGCGACAAGGCCCTCCACGCCTGGGCCGTCATGGACGTGCTAGCGGTGACCGACTTCCCCGACATCCGCACCAAGTGTGCGATCCAGTCGGAGCACGGCAGCATC
>JBOHEL010000079.1:0-13504 GCA_050700995.1 Sciscionella sp.
GCGCGAGCCACTCGCGCAGCGGCGCCGTTTCGGCCTCCAACCGGACGAACTTCAGCAGTGCGGAGGAGTCCAGGTAGATCACAGGCGGTCTTCGCGTTCGGCATCGAGCAACTCCTGATTGCTGGACTCGCCAGGGCCGATCCCCACCGGCCGCGGTGAGCGAATCCGCCCGGTGGGGCAAGGTGCGGGAATCAGCCTTCCCGCAGTGATCAGTCGCTCCCGGGTAGTCGCCGATCGCGGCGCGGGCACCAGCAGGGCGACCAGCTCGCCGCGTTCGGTTACCTCCACAGTCTCCCCGGTCTTCACCAAGCCCAGATATCGTGACGCGTGCTGCCGCAGTTCACGAATGCCGATCCGCTCCATTTTCCTAATGTAGCACATCATGTGCTACATACCCGGTGGAGTTCCACGATCAATCACAACGACCTCTTCGCCGCTGCGAACCCGTTCGATCCAGTTCGCCAGCTCGGCCCGCAAGGTACTGATCGCTACATCACATGTTCTTCGCGCCCGCCGTGATGGCCTCGCGGATCCGGTGATACGTGCCGCAGCGGCAGATATTGCGGATCTCGTCGAAATCGGCATCGCCGATGTCGTGTCCCTCGGCGCGGGCCTGGCGGACCTTGGCCACGGCTGCCATGATCTGCCCAGGCTGGCAGTAACCACACTGCGCCACATCGTACTCCAGCCAGGCGTCCTGCATCGGGTGCAGGTCCTTGCCGACGGTGGCAGGCAGCCCCTCGATAGTGGTGATCTCGTCCGTCGGCTTGATGTCCTTGACCTGCACCGAGCAGGGGTTGAACGCCTTGCCGTTGATATGGCAGGTACATGCCTTGCAGACGTCGAGGCCGCAGCCGTACTTCGGGCCGTGAATGCCGAGGATGTCACGCAGCACCCACAGCAATCGCACGTTGTCTTCGGTCTGGACGGTGACCTGCTTGCCGTTGACCTTGAAGGTGTGTTCGGGCACGGGTGCTCCTCAGTAGGCGTAATCGAGGCCGTCGGTGGGTGACTGCGGGATCGATGGCACGGTCGGGTAGGGCGTGAAGCCGAGCGGGCCGTTGTGGTTGATCGGGAACTCGGTGGGAATCGTCCCGGTCGCCCTTGCGAGCGCACAGGCAGTGGCGGCCTTGGACGCGGCGACACCGAACTCACCCGCGCCGCCCGGCTTGCCTGTGGTCGGCGGCATCACGATGATCTGCAACTCGGGAGGGGTGTTCCACTGCCTTGTGTAGAAGTAGTCGTCCCAGCTCCCCTCAAGGAAATGCCCGTCCTTGAGGTGAAGGCTCGTGGTCAGCGCCTGGCCGATGGCGTCCATGGTGCCGCCCATCATCTGCGCTTGCAGTCCACGCGGGTTGATCGCCCTGCCGGCGTCGATGGCGAAGACCACCTTCGTCACCCTCGGGCCGGTCATCGCGTCGCGGATCTTGCGGTTGACCGTCTGCGGGCGGGTGTCGATCTCCACCAGGGCCGCGGTGGCGCCCTTGTACTCAGTGTGGATCGCGATGCCCTGCGCCGTTCCGGCCGGCATCGACCGTCCCCACTGGCCTACCTGCGCGACCTTGTCCAGCACCGCACGGGCCCTCGGGTCCTTGATGAAGCTCTGGCGGAACTTGTACGGGTCCTGGCCCATGCCCTCGGCGAGCTTGTCGACCATCAACTCGACCGCCGTGACCACGTCCGGGTTGTACAGGTTGCGGTTGCTGCCGGTGTGGAAGGTGTCGTACTTGTATATTTCGTTGAGCGCCTGGGTGACCGCGCCGAAGTTGTAGGGCACGTTGGCGGTCGTCTCGAACACCGTCTCGGAGTACTCCACCAGGTTTCCCAGCCCAGCCGGTGGCAGTTTCGCGGCCTCCGAGGACAGGATCTCGCCGAGCGCCATGGTGTAGTCGGTGGCCACGCTGGTGTGCCGCTGCTCGAACGAGAGGACGTTGCCGCCGAGGTAGCTGGCTCGGATACGAGAAGTGCACATCGGGTGCACCCGCCCGTAGCGGAATTCGTCGGCCCGGTGCCACATCAGCTGTACCGGCTTGCCGATCTTCTGCGAGATCTGTGCCGCTTCCAGTGGCGCGTTGACGAACATCCGCCGCCCGAACGCGCCGCCGCCCTGCGTGACGTGACAGGTCACCGCGCTGACCGGTAGTCCGAGGTGCTTGGCGATCCGCTCTTGCACCAGGATCGGCGCCTGCATGCTCGACCAGATCTCGGCCTTACCGCCGCGCACGTCGGCAACCGCGGTCTGTGGTTCCAGCGCGCTGTTGCTCTTCCAGTAGAACGTGAATTCGTGCTCGATAGTCTTGGCCAGCAACGGCAGTTTCGGTACCGCGAGTGGAATCTGGGCGGCGCGTAGCTTCCGCTTGATCGTGTCGTCGGACTCGCCGTCGACACTGCCAGGCCCCCAGCTCACCTGCAACGCCCGCACCGCGTCGATGCACTGCCCGAAGGTTTCCCCGCGCACCGCGACACCGGTGGGTATCGCGACGACATCGGTGATCCCGGGCATCTGCTTGACTGTGGCCGCGTTGTGCACCGCCTTGACAGTGCCGTTGATCGTGGGCGCCCGGCAGATCATCGTCGGTTTCGCACCGGCGACCTTGGTGTCCAGGGTGTACTGCTTGCGGCCGGTCACGGCATCCATCGCGTCGGTCCGGTTGTACGGCTTTCCGATCACCTTGAACTGCGAGTCCGGCTTCAGCGCGACAGAGACCTTCTTAGTGGTGTCGGTCGCCGCCTTCTCCGCCAGCGCGCCGTACGGCAGCGCGTTCAACCCGCTCGCCGAAATGACCTGGCCAGCGCTGGTGGTCAGGTTGGTGACGGTGTCACCGAACTCGATGGCGGCAGCCTGCAGCAGCTGTTGCCTGGCAAGTGCCGCGGCCACCCGGAACGGTGTGTAGGTGGAGATCGTCGTGTTGGAGCCGTAAGTGACCTGGTTGAATATCAGCTCCGGGCGGGCATCGGCGAGCGTGACGTGGACCTTTTCCACCGGCAGGTCGAGCTCCTCCGCGATCAGCATCGCCGTCGATGTGGTGATGCCCTGCCCGGACTCCACCCGAGGCATCGCGAACGACGCGGTGCCGTCGCGGTTGACTGTCACGGTGATCAGGTTCGCCGTCGGCAGCGTGGCGTCGGTGAGGATGTCGTTGAGGTCGAGGACGTCCGACGGCTGCGGTGGCGACGGGATGGCGGCGCGTGCCTGCCGAGGGTCCAACACCGAGCCGCCGATTTCCGCCGCCACGACAAGGGTAGGAGCGGCGATCAGGTATCCAAGGAAGCGGCGCCGCCCTGTGACGTGGGGTTCGGCATCCACCGGTGCTGGCGAACGGCGATGATCTGCCATCGACTGTCCTTTCCATGGGCCCGCGGAATGAGCCCGCAAGGCGAGACTGGTCGGCCACGCTCGTGCGCCCCGGGGTCGCGCGCGGTCGCGTTGCGGAACCGTTCTAGCGCGGAGTGTGGCACACGGCACGCCGGTGGAGCCAGGACCTGGCTGCCTACTTTTGGGCTAATGTGGCTGTGCGAACTGCACAGTCACTCGTTCGGGTGCACCCGAACCTCTGTGGCCGTAGCAGGCGCCAACTGACGCCAGGCGCGCAGTGCCAGCGATAGTTCAATCGGTATGCCGTCCGAGGTGAAAACACGTCCTGTAATCGTCTGGATGCGGCGTATCCGATTGATGACCGTGTTCCGATGGCAGTGCACCAGCTTGGCGGTGCGCGTGGTGGAACCAGCCGTGGACACCCAGGTTTCCAGCGTGTCGAGCAGCAGTAGCCGCTCGGCGACCGGCAACACCAGCAGCGGTCCTAGCCACAGCCGCAGCAACTGCTCCGACAGCTCCGGTGAGCCGAGTAGCAGCGCCTCCGGCAGCCGTTCCCGCAAGGTCACGACCTCGCAGCGGCCAGGAGCGATAGTGCGTTGCGCGAGCGTGGCCTGCCGATATGCCACACTGGCCTCGGCGAGCCCATGCACAACCAGTGACACCCCCGAGGGGACGTCCAGTGTCTTGCGCAGCGTGCGCACCGCGTTGGCCAGGGTCTGCTCGCCAAGCGCGAGCAGACCCACGATGGTGTTCGCGCGTACCTGCCACGCGGAGTCGATGCCAGCGGAGGCTAACCCCTCGACCAGCAGCACGATGGTCGCGCTGACCTTGCCGTTGACGTCTGCCACCACCGCGCCGTAGGGGCCGTCAACTGGCAGCCCGACGATCCTGGCCGCCTCGTAGGCGAAGGCGAGGTCTTTCGCCCTGCCCTGCAGCAGGCCTTCCCATAGCGCGGCATTGCGCTGCTCGTCGGCGCGCACGAGTTGGTGGGTTGTGGCGTGGTATGCGGCCGCGACCTGGGAGGACGTCTCGTCGACTACCTCCCACACCCGGGTCGCGACATCCAGCAGGCCGTCGGTGTCGACATCGTGGCCGTCGCGTGCCTGGTCGATCAGCGCCTCCCACACCAGCCTGCCGCCGAGCCGGAATGACCGCAGCACGTCGTCAAGCGGCATCCGCTGCTCGGCGCGCCGCCGCCCGGTGGCACGTGCCGCGTCGTAGTACCCGTCCTTACCCGGCGGGCGCCCGGTACCGTCGGCGTCGGAGATCAGCTGCAGGACGCGGGTGATGTTGTCGTGGCAGGACCGCCATAGGTCCTCCGACGGCACGACATTGACGGTGCGGTAGCCGGGGTTCTGCTCGCCGATCGTGCGCACGAGGCCATCGGTCAGTTCCGACACCCGCTGCAGCACGCTGGCGGCCAGTACGTCCGCGCTCCGCGCACCGCCGCGACCTGCCACATCACTCATAATCGGCTCAGCATCGCACACCGGCGCCAGGCTCGACGGTCGTGCGGTTCCGCCGAGGCACCGGCTGACGCGCCGATGCCGACTCGCTGCTGATCTTCTAATGTGAACGCCGCAAGTCGCTGAAGAAATGGGCGGAGCCGTGCGCGGGGTGGACTACTACGAGGTGCTCGGCGTGAGCCGGGGTGCGTCGATCGGTGACATCAAGGCCGCGTACCGGACGCGTGCCAAGGATCTGCATCCCGACAGGGGTGGCAGTATCGGCGATTTCCGGATGCTTGGGGACGCTTACGAGACGTTGCGGGATGCCGGCCGCCGCCGTGCCTACGACCGGGTCCTCACAGGCGTACCGCCTCGCAGGAAGGCCACCCACCGCAAGTTCGGTGCCGATCCCGGCTACGTGCCCCCGCTGCCTTACCTCGATCCCGACACGATCGGGTGGTGGTTCGAGGTGGATCCCGACCAGCGGGTCCGTTACCAGCCTTCCGGCGCGCTCGGCACCGCGCCGGTGGTGATCATGCTGGTCGGATGCCTCGTCCTGCTGCTGCCGCTGATGCTTCCCGGCGCTGTCGCATGGTGGCTGGTGGCCGGCTGGTTGCTGCTCGTGGTGGCGGTGGTGGCAGGCGTGGTCCGGATCGGGCGACGTCACATCGAAGCCGCCAGGTCGGAGCGGGCCTTCGGCTCGCGGTTGGACGGGCACAGGGTGTTCGGCAGCCCGGGGGATGACGGCGATGCGCTGGCGCAGCGCCACACCGCCGAGTTGCTCGCCAGCTACCTCATCCGGCTGCCTGGTGCGCGGATCTTTCACGGTCTGGCGTGGCCAGGTTCGGTGTTCGCCGACATCGACCACGCGGTGCTGTGCGGTCGTAGGTTGGTGTTGGTCGATTCCAAGACCTGGTTGCCGGGGCATTACACGATGGATCGCTCCGGCGTGCTGTGGCGCAACGGGCACCGCTTCCGAGGCGGGACGGTCCGGCTCGGCTCGGCGGTAGCCGCTTTCCGTGAGGCGTTCCCCGGTATCGATGTGCGTGCCGCACTGTTGATCTATCCGAACCGGGCAGGGGAGGTCACTACCGGCTCGCATTCCGGCCTCATCGCGCCGCCGATGAGCGCCGAACAGTTCGTCAAGGAGATTGGTGACTGGCTGGCAAGGGATCCGGTGACCGTGTACCGCGAGGTGTTCGCGTCGGTGCTGCGTCAGGTGGTGTCCTGACCGGTAACGCCGGGCGGCTCCCCGACGACACCTGGGGAGAGTTCGAGCCGACGCAAGGGAGGGCGCCACCATGCCGACCGACTATGACGCACCGCGTCGCAGCGTACTTGACGACCTCGGCGATGACACGGTGTCAGCACTGCGCACCCGTGACGTCCGGGCCGCACCGACCGACGTCGATGACGACGCCGACACTCCTGACGAGAATTTCGAGCTGCCGGGCGCCGATCTCTCCGGCGAAGAGCTCAGGGTCCGGGTGGTGCCGAAACAAGCTGACGAGTTCACCTGCGTGCGGTGTTTCCTTGTGCACCATCGCAGCAGGCTCGCCGAGGACACCGATGGGGCCCCTGTCTGCCGGGACTGCGCATGATCCAGCCGTAGCCTGGCACCCGTGAGCACCTCGCAGAGGTGGTCGGCGGAGGCGAACGGGGTATGCGGTGAGTATGAACACCGGCAGGGCCAGCCTGATGCGGTCGCTGCATCGGGATGAATCGGTGCAGGGCCACAAGCTGCCGCCAGGGACGATGCGGCGGATCGTCCGGTTCGCGAAGCCCTACCGTCGGCTGCTTGCCGTCTTCCTCGTGCTGATCATCGTCGATGCGGGCCTCTCAGCGGTGAATCCGCTGCTGTACAAGGCCGTGATCGACAACGGGATCCTCAAGCGCGACGCCGGGGTGGTCGTGGAGATCGCGGTGGTACTCGCCGTGATCGCGATCGTCGATGCAGGGCTGACGCTTTGGCAGCGGTGGGTATCGTCGCGGGTCGGCGAGGGCCTGATCTACGACATGCGCGCCGGGGTGTTCGAGCAGGTGCAGCGGATGCCGATCGCGTTCTTCAGCCGCACCCAGACCGGCGCGCTGATCTCCCGGCTGAACAACGATGTGATCGGTGCGAAGCAGGCGTTCACCAACACGTTGTCCTCCGTGGTCGGCAACGTGATCAACGTGACGTTCACCCTGATCGCGATGTTCATCCTGTCCTGGCAGATCACCCTGCTGGCGCTGGTCATCCTGCCGGTGTTCCTGCTGCCAGCGAGGTGGATCGGGCGTAGGCTCGCCGCGATCACCCGTGAGGCGTACAACCTCAACGCCGAGATGAACACCACCATGACCGAGCGGTTCAACGTGGCTGGCGCGCTGCTGGTGAAGCTGTTCGGCGATCCACGCAAGGAGGCGCTTGGCTTCACATCGCGGGCGGGCCGGGTACGCGATATCGGCGTCACGCAGGCTATGTACGGTCGGATCTTCATGGTGGCGCTGCTGCTCACGGCTTCGCTGGCCACCGCGCTGGTGTACGGATTGGGCGGGGTGCTGGCAGCGCGGGGTGAGTTGATGGTCGGCACCGTGGTCGCGCTGACCGCCTACCTCAACCGGCTGTACGGGCCGCTGACGGCGCTGTCCAACGTGCAGGTCGACATCATGACCGCGCTGGTGAGCTTCGACCGGGTCTTCGAGGTGCTCGACCTCCCCCCGATGATCGACGAGAAGGCCGGCGCGGTTGCGATATCCCGCGGCGGCGCCGGTATCGATTTCGAGCATGTGGACTTCGGCTACCCCTCGGCCGAGGAGGTCTCGCTGGCGTCGCTGGAATCGGTCGCGGTGCTGCACCACACGCCTGCCCAGCAGGTGCTCTTTGACGTGTCGTTCACCGTCCGGCCGGGGCAGTTAGTGGCGCTGGTTGGCCCATCTGGAGCGGGCAAGACCACGCTGAGCCATCTGGTTCCCCGGCTCTACGACGTGCGCTCCGGTGCGGTGCGGATCAACGGCGTCGACGTCCGGGACGCGACGCTCGCGTCCTTGCGCGCGAGTATCGGCGTGGTGACCCAGGACGCGCACCTGTTCCACGACACGCTCGGTGCGAACCTGCGCTACGCCCGCGACGACGCCACCGATGAGGAGGTCATGGCTGCGTTGCGTGCGGCGCAGATCCTGCCGCTTGTGCAGTCCCTTCCGGATGGGCTGGACACCGTGGTCGGCGATCGAGGCTACCGGCTCTCCGGTGGCGAGAAGCAGCGGATCGCGATCGCCAGGCTGCTGCTGAAGGCGCCGGATATCGTGGTGCTCGACGAGGCCACCGCACACCTCGACTCGGAATCCGAGGCCGCCGTGCAGCGCGCGCTCACCACCGCGCTGGCGGAACGCACCTCGATCGTCATCGCGCACCGGCTCTCCACGGTGCGCCACGCCGATCTGATCCTGGTGATCTCCGATGGCCGGATCGTGCAGCGCGGCACCCACGAGAGCCTGTTCGCGAGCGGCGGCCTGTACGCCGAGCTGTACCGAACGCAGTTCGAGCAGCAGGCCGCGGGCGGCCCCGAAACCGTCACCACCTGAACTCCCGCCGTAATCAACAGTAACGCCAGCGGCTGGTCAGACCTTCGGTAGGCCGGTGTAGTTCTCGGCGAGCGAAGTCGCGGCCGCGGTCGAGTGCGCGACATAGTCCAAGTGCGACAGTTGCAGCCGGTGGGAGAACTCGTCGCCGTGCGGGTCGCGGTGCAGCAGCGTGGTCATGAAGTAGGAGAAGTGCTCCGCGCGCCAGACCCGGCGCAGCGCGGTCTGCGAGTACCCGTCCAGCCGTGCGGTGTGCCCGGTGCGATACCACTCTTCGAGTGCCGAGGCGAGCAGTGTCACATCCGCGGCGGCCAGGTTCAGCCCTTTCGCGCCCGTCGGCGGCACGATATGCGCGGCGTCACCCGCGAGAAAGAGCCGCCCGTAGCGCATCGGCTCGGCGACGAAGCTGCGCATCGGAGTGATCGATTTCTCGGTGATGGGGCCGCGCCGCAGCGTCCAGTCGGCGTCCACCTCGAACCGGGTGGAAAGCTCTTCCCAGATCCGCTCGTCCGGCCAGGTCACCAGGTCCTCGTCCGGATCGACCTGCAGATATAGCCTGCTCACCTGTGGCGAGCGCATGCTGTGCAGCGCGAAACCCCGCTCATGGTTTGTGTAGATCAGTTCCTTTGTTGACGGCGGAACCGAAGCCGTGATTCCCAGCCACGCGAAGGGGTAATCGCGTTGCACGGTCCGCAGCACGGAGTGGGGGATCGCCGCGCGCCCGATGCCGTGATATCCGTCGGCCGCGACCACCACATCGGCGCGCAGCACCTGCTCGGCCCCGTCGCGCCGGAAGCGCACGACGGGGTTGTCGGTGTCCACACCGGCGATCTCGCGGGCCTCCGCCTGGAACAGCACCGTGCTGCCTGCCGCCAGCCGCAGCGCGATGAGGTCCTTCACCAACTCGGTCTGGGCGTAAACCATCACGGTCCGCCCGCTGGTAAGGCTCGCCATGTCGATGCGGTGCCCGACGCGCGCGAAGCGCAGCTCCAGGCCCTCATGTACCAGCCCTTCGCGGTCCATGCGCTCACCCGCGCCGCTGGCGCGCAAGGTGTCGACGGTGCCCTGCTCAAGCAGCCCGGCACGCTGCCGATGCTCCACGTGTTCCCTGCTGCGGCTCTCCAGCACCACCGACTCGATACCGTGGTGGGCCAGCAGGTGTGACAGCAGTAGCCCTGCGGGCCCAGCACCGATAATGGCAACACTGGTTCGCATCAAACCCGTCTCCTTTCCACCGCCGCCGCCAACCGATACTCTCCGTGATGGCGTTTCGGCGCCGAAGCGCCACTGTGGTCGAGCCGCTCCCCTTTCTGGTACATGTGTACCATATATGGCAGTATCTGGACCATGACCACGCCCAAAGGGGAGCGCCGCCGCCAGCAGTTGATCGAGGCCGCCGCCCTGCTGCTCGCCGAGGGCGGGTTCGACGCGGTGCGGCATCGAGCGGTCGCCGAGCGTGCTGGCTTGCCGCTCGCCTCAACCACCTACTACTTCGACTCGCTCGACGAGTTGATTACCGCGACGGTCGAGCATTCCTCGCGAGCCGACCTCGCTGCGGGGCGCGCGGTACTGGAGGGCCTCGACTCCGGTGCGCAGGGCGTCGGCACGGTGGTGGAGGTGATGCTGGAACGGTTGCTCGGCTCCCCAAAGGAAGAGGACGACTTCCACGCCGTGCTGCTGCGCTACGAGCAGCTCGTGGCGACCGGGCGGCGCCCATACCTGCGGCCGCTGATGCGGCGACTTGGCGCCGAGTTCGACGCGCTACTCGGCGAGATCCTCACCCACTGCGGCATGCCGCTGCCACCCGCCGAGGTGAAGCGGCTGGTGGCGCTGGTCGACGGCACCGTGGTGAGCGCGCTGCTTGAGGTTGACCCCGATCCGCGCAGCGCGGCCAGGCGGGCACTGGCCGGCGAACTGGCCCGTCAGGTCAACCGGACGCGCGGGTCGAGCACCGCGTAGAGCGCGTCCACGATGATGTTGGCCACCACGATGAACGCGGACGCCAGCAGCACCAGCCCGATGATCACCGGCAGGTCCTGCTGGCTGATGGAGTTGTAGATCTGCTGGCCGAGCCCAGGCAGCCCGAAGACCGTCTCGGTGACGATGATCCCGCCCAGCAGGGTGCCGAGGTCGATACCGAACTGGGTGACCACGGGGGTGAGCGCCGCCCGTAGCCCGTGCCGGTACACCACCCGACTCTCCCGCAGGCCTTTCGAGCGCGCGGTGCGGATGTAGTCCTCGCCAAGCACCTCCAGCATCGACCCTCGGGTAAGGCGCGAGTAGGTGGACGCGGAGACCAATGCGACGGTGAACCACGGCAGGATCATGTGGTCGAACCATTGCCCGGGGTTCTCGCTCAACGCGATGTAGCCGCCGCCTGGAAAGATGTCGATACCGGCCAGGTGTAGCCGGTAGAAGAGCAGCAGCAGGAACAGCAGACCGAGCAGGAACGTCGGCATCGAGTAGAAGAACAGCGCGAAGCCGGTGGTCGCGCGGTCCAGGATGGTGCGAGGGCGCGTCGCTGCCAGCACCCCCGAACTCACTCCAATCACCAGCCAGATGACCGCTGCGCCGATCGCCACCGACGCCGTAACCGGGATATCGGTCTTGATGATCTCGTTCACGGACTCCGAGTTGACGTAGGAATATCCGAGGTTGCCGTGGATCAGCCTGCCGAGGTACCCGAAGTACTGGCTGAGTATCGGCTGGTCCAGGCCGAGCCGCGCCCGGATCAGCGATACTGTCTGCGCGGTGGCCTGCCTGCCCGCGAGTGTCCGCGCAACGTCGTGGGGTGCCACGAAGTAGAGGATGAACACCGCGGTGGATACCACCCACATCACCACCACGCCGAGAAAGATGCGGCGGACGAGGAAACGTAACATGATTTGGCCCGCCCCTCTCAGTTGTTGAACAGTCGGTTGTAGCGCGGGTCGAACGCGTCGCGCACGCTGTCCCCGAGCAGGTTGAATGCCAGGGTGGTGACGAGCAACGCCAGGCCGGGGAACGCCACGAACCACCAGGCGACCTGGTAGAACTGGATGGACTCCGAGAGCATCCCGCCCCAACTCGCGGTCGGTGGCACCACGCCGAGCCCGAGGAAAGACAGCGTCGCCTCGAACACGATCGACAGCGGCACCAGCAGCGTGGCGTACACGATCACCGGCGCCAGCACGTTCGGCAGCACGTCAACGAACATGATCCGGGCGTTGCCTGCACCGAGCGACCGGGCGGCCTCCACATACTCCTTCTCCTTGGCCGAGAGCACCTGCCCTCGCACGATGCGGCCGACCGAGGAGAATGAGAAGAACGAGATGACCCCGATCGTGATCGTCAGGCTCGGCCCGACCACCGAGACAAGTGCGATCGCGAACACCAGGTACGGCAGCGAGAGCACGACATCCATGAACCGCGACAGCACGGTGTCCACCCAGCCGCCGAAATAGCCTGCGACCAGGCCGACCAGCACGCCGACGCTGACCGAGATCAGGCTCGCCACGACGCCCGCCAGCAGCGAGATCCTGGCACCGAAGAAGATCCTGACGAGCACGTCCCTGCCGAGATCGTCGGTGCCAAGCCAGAACGAACCGTTCGGCCCCACAGGGATGCCGGCAGGCGAGAGCCCCGTTGTGCGGAACTGGACGTTTGGGTCGTGCCCTGTCACTAGGGCGACTACCGGTGCCAGTATCGCCATCAGTGCGATCAGCACGATGACGATCGCGGAGCACACCGCCACCCGGTCGTTCCGCAGTCGCTCGAACGCGAGTTGCCATGGGCTACGCCCCTGAATCTTCTTCGCGACTTCGGAGAGGGGCTCCGCTTCGGACTGCGTGGAGGCGTCCGCCGAGGCTGGCTGATTCATTGCGGGCCTCCTGCCTTGCTGGTGAGCACTTCACCGTCAGCTACAGGGAAGTGGCAGGCAGCCATCTGGGTATCCGGGTCGGTAATCTTGCGCTCCAGCTCCGGTTGCTCGCTGGCGCAGCGGGATTGTGCCTTCGGGCAGCGCGGATGGAATCGGCAGCCAGTGGGCGGGTCGATCGGGGAGGGCACGTCGCCGGTGAGCACGATGCGCTGCTTGGTCTCGGCGATGTCCGGATCCGCGTCCGGTACCGCGGAGAGTAACGCCTTAGTGTAGGGGTGACGGGGATGGTTGTAGAGCTGCTCTGTCGTACCGATCTCGACGATCTTCCCGAGATACATCACCGCGACTCGGTCGCTGACCCGTTCCACCACCGACAGGTCGTGCGCGATGAACACATAGGTGAGGTCGAGCTCGTGCTGCAGGTCGGCGAGCAGGTTGATGACCTGCGCCTGAATGGAGACGTCAAGGGCCGAGACCGGCTCGTCGCAGACGATCATCTCGGGTTGCAGTGCCAGCGCCCGTGCCACGCCAATGCGCTGCCGCTGGCCACCGGAGAATTCGGCGGGAAACCGGTTGTAGTGCTCGGGATTCAACCCGACCAGATCCATCAGATCCTGCACCCGGCGCTTGCGGTCCTGCCCATCGGCAATCTTCTGTATCGCGAACGGATCGCCGATGATCGAGCCGACGCGGCGGCGCGGGTTCAGCGAGCCGTAGGGATCCTGGAAGATCATCTGCATTCTGGTGCGGTGCGGCCGCATCCTGCGGCGGGACAACTTCGAGATATCGGTGCCGCCAAAGGTGATCCGGCCCTCGGTAAGGTCGTAGAGCCGCAGGATGCAGCGCGCGAGCGTTGATTTGCCGCAGCCGGTCTCGCCGACAAGGCCGAGTGTCTCGCCACGCCGGACCCGCAGGCTCACCCCGTCAACCGCGTGCACGTTACCCGCGGTCCTGCCCAGCAGCCCGCCCGAGCGCACTGGAAAGTACTTGCGCACGTTATCCAGTCGCAGCAGGGTTTCCGATGACGCTGTCTCGTCGTCCGTGATCACGGCGCGCCACCTTCCGCCGTGGCATTCCGCGTGCGATGCCATGCGGCCACCTGTGCCCGTGCGGCGTCCGGGGCCGGTCCTGTCCCGGTGAGATCGAACGGCAACCAGCATGCCGACCTACGCTCGAAGGCACCGGTCTCGTCAGCGGCAAGCGGCGGCGGATCGGTGGCGCAACGATCCATCACGTAAGGGCAGCGCGGGTGGAACGGGCAGCCTTGCGGCGGGCCGATCAGACTCGGTGGTTGTCCGCTGATGGGGCGCAGCCGCTCAC
>JBOHEL010000080.1:0-13451 GCA_050700995.1 Sciscionella sp.
CCGGTGACCAGCGCGTCGGCACCTTCATGTGGAACAACAACGAGCACCTTGCCGCGTACCTCGCAGTGCCTGCCATGGGCGCGGTGCTGCACACGCTGAACATCCGGCTGTTCCCTGAGCAACTCACCTTCATCGTCAACCATGCCGAGGACCACGTGGTACTCCTCGACGCGACGCTGATACCGCTGTTCGGCAAGCTGTTGGCGCAATTTACGACGGTCAAGCACGTCATCGTGGCAGGCGGCGACGCGTCGGCACTCGAAGCGCCACCCGGGGTGCGGGTACACGCCTACGACAACCTGCTCGCCGCCCAGTCCGACGAGTTCGACTGGCCCTCGATCGACGAACGCGCCGCCGCCGCGATGTGCTACACCTCGGGGACCACCGGCGACCCGAAGGGCGTCGCCTACTCGCATCGTTCGATCTGGCTGCACTCGATGCAGGTCTGCATGTCCGACAGCATGCGGCTCTCGCAGTCCGATCGGGTGCTCGCGATCGTGCCGATGTTCCATGCGATGTCGTGGGGGCTGCCCTATGCGTCGCTGATGGTCGGCGCTTCACTGATCATGCCGGACCGCTTCCTGCAGCCCGCTCCGATCGCGGAGATACTGGCCGATCAGCAGCCGACCAAGGCCGCGGCGGTACCCACGATCTGGCAAGGGTTGTTGGCACACCTGCAGGCCAACCCGCAAGACATCTCGTATCTTCACGAGGTCGTGGTCGGGGGCTCGGCGTGCCCGCCGTCGCTGATGCGGACGTTCTCCGACGATTACGGCGTCGAGGTGCTGCATGCTTGGGGCATGACGGAGACCTCACCGCTGGGCAGCGTGGCGCGGGCACCACGGTCGGCGGAGGGTGAGCGGGCATGGGCTTACCGTGCGACGCAGGGGCGCTTCCCTGCCTCGGTACGCGCGCGGCTGGTCGGCGAGGACGGCAGCCTGCTGGCATGGGACGGCGAGGCCGTCGGCGAGCTCGAGGTCAGCGGTCCGTGGATCGCGGCCTCCTACTACTCGCCGCCGTCCAGCGGTCCGATCGACCCCGACAAGTACCACGAGGGCTGGCTGCGCACCGGCGACGTCGGGCATATCTCGCCCGACGGCTTCTTGACACTGACCGATCGCGCCAAGGACGTCATCAAGTCCGGTGGGGAATGGATCTCCTCGGTGGATCTGGAGAACGCCGTGATGGGCCATCCCGCGGTTGCCGAAGCCGCCGTTGTCGGTGTGCCCGACGAGAAGTGGGACGAGCGCCCGCTGGTCGCTGTGGTGGTGCGCGCCGGTGAAAACGTCACCGCCGAGGAACTGCGCGAGTTCCTGGCCGACAAGGTAGCGAAGTGGCAACTGCCGGAGAACTGGACCTTTATCGACGAGGTCCCCAAGACCAGCGTCGGCAAGTTCGACAAGAAGCGGCTACGCGCCCACTACTCCGAAGGCAGCCTCGAAGTGAAGCGCCTCGGGTAGTCGTGGGCTCATGACCTGGCAGGTGATGGACTCGCGGTTCGACCCGCATTAGCGTGGCCCGCATGATCGACGAGCAGGCGACCGAGGTATTCCACACGCTGATGCCACTGAGCAAAGAACTCGGCGTCGAGGTGCTGCGAAACACCGCCGAGCAGGTCGTGAGCAGGCTGGCATGGGCGCCGCGGTTGTGCACCGCGGGTGGTGTGCTGCACGGGGGCACGATCATGGCGCTAGCCGACGGCAACGGTGCCGCGTGCGCGCTGGCGAACTTGCCCGACGATGCGGCAGGCACCACCACGATCGAGTCGAAGACCAACTTCCTGCGGGCCGTCAGCACTGGTTACGCCACCGCGATCTCTCGTCCGCTGCACGTGGGGCGCCGGATCATCGTGGTGGAGACCGATGTACTCGACGACTCCGAGCGCCGCGTCGCCCGGGTCACCCAGAGTCAGGCGGTGCTGTGACGCTGGACCGCCCTAGCACCGTGAGTACTTTCGTACGCTATAGCGTACGAAAGTACTCACAAGGGAGGCTGCGCATGGCGCTGCTGGCGGCACTGAGCGGCACCGTGTCCGATGACGTGCCGGACGCGGTGGTGATCGGCGCCCAGCGGTGTTCCCGCGAGGAACTCCTCGCCGCGGCCACCGCCGTGGCGGACCGGATCGCGGGCGCGCCGGTGGTCGCGGTGCATGCCACGGCGTGCATGGAGACGCTCGCGGCCACCGTCGGTGGGCTGCTCGCCGGGGTACCGGTGGTGCCACTGCCACCTGACTCCGGACCGTCCGAGCGCAACCACATCCTGACCGACTCCGGTGCCGTGACCGTGCTTGGCGGGGACGGTGAACCCGTCGACCTCACCGCCCGCTCGGACACCAGCTACCGGGAGCCACCTGGGCAGGCGACCGCGATGATCCTCTACACCAGCGGCACCACCGGTCCCCCCAAGGGCGTGCCCATCCGCCGCGAGTCGATCGCCTCGGGGCTTGACGGCCTCGCACAGGCGTGGCAATGGAGCGCCGAAGACACCCTGGTGCACGGCCTGCCGCTGTTCCACGTACACGGGCTGGTACTCGGTGGGCTGGGGCCGCTGCGGATCGGCGGCAAGCTGCGCCACACCGTCAAGCCCACCCCGCAGGCGTACGCGTCGGCGGGCGGCACCATGTACTTCGGCGTGCCAACGGTGTGGTCGCGGGTGACTGCGGACGAATCCTGCGCTCGCCAACTCGCCTCCGCGCGGCTGCTGGTCTCCGGCAGCGCGCCGTTGCCGGTACCGGTGTTCCAGCGGATCGCGACGCTGACCGGAACGCCCCCGGTGGAGCGCTACGGTATGACCGAAACCCTGATCACACTGAGCACCAGGGCTGACGGCGAGCGCCGCCCTGGCTTCGTCGGCATGCCGGTCAGTGACGTTCGGACACGGTTGGTCGGCGAGGACGGCAGCGAGATCCCCCGCGACGGCGAATCCGTCGGCGAGTTGCAGCTACGCGGGTCCACGGTGTTCGCGGGCTACCTCAACCAGCCGGAGGCCAGCGCCGAATGCTTCACCTCGGACGGCTGGTTCCGCTCCGGCGACGTCGCCACCATCGACGCCGAGGGCTGGCACCGGATCGTCGGCCGGGCCTCGACCGACCTGATCAAGTCGGGTGGATACCGGATCGGTGCGGGCGAGGTGGAGAACGCGCTGCTGGCGCATCCCTCGGTGCGCGAGGCAGCGGTGGTCGGGCTGCCGCACACCGACCTCGGCCAGCAGGTGGTGGCCTACGTGGTCGCAGGCGGCGTCTCGGAACCCGAGCTCATCGACTTCGTCTCGCAGCAGCTCTCCCGCCATAAGCGTCCCCGCGAAGTGCGTTTCGTCGCGGAATTCCCGCGCAACGCCATGGGCAAGGTGCAGAAGAAACGGCTGCCGGACGCGTGAGGCCTGGCGGTACCCGCCCGCCGCATGACAGGCTCGCGGGCGAGTGTCCTGACGAGAGGAGGCGGCGACCTTGCCGCAGCAGGTTCGAGGAGTCATAGCCAGGAGCAAAGGCGCGGCGGTCGGCGTGGAAACGGTGGTAATACCGGATCCTGGCCCGGGCGAGGCGATAGTCAAGATCCAGGCGTGCGGGGTGTGTCATACCGACCTGCACTACCGGGAAGGCGGGATCAACGACGAGTTCCCCTTCCTGCTCGGGCACGAGGCGGCCGGCCTTGTCGAGCAGGTCGGCGAGGGCGTTACCGACGTCGCGCCGGGTGACTTCGTGATCCTGAACTGGCGGGCGGTGTGCGGTAGCTGCCGGGCCTGCCTGCGTGGTCGCCCGTGGTACTGCTTCGACACCCACAACGCCTCCGAGCCGATGACGCTTGCAGACGGCACGCCACTGACCTCGGCGCTCGGTATCGGGGCGTTCGCGGAGAAGACGCTTGTCCACAGTGGCCAGTGCACCAAGGTCTCCCCCGAAGCTCGACCCGAAGTCGCCGGATTGCTGGGCTGCGGTGTGATGGCAGGCCTCGGTGCCGCGATCAACACCGCCGGGGTCGGCAGGGGCGACTCGGTGGCTGTGATCGGATGCGGCGGGGTTGGCAGCGCGGCAGTCGCGGGTGCCAGCCTCGCCGGAGCGGGCACCGTCATCGCCGTCGACGTGGACGATCGGAAACTGGGGTGGGCCAAGGAATTCGGCGCCACCCACACCATCGACGCTGGCAACGCCGACGTGATCGAGCGCATCAAGGAACTGACCGGCGGCTTCGGAGCCGACGTCGTCATCGACGCGGTGGGCAGGCCGGAGACCTACCGGCAGGCATTCCACGCCCGCGACCTCGCGGGCACCGTCGTGCTGGTCGGCGTTCCGACACCGGAGATGACGTTGCAGCTCCCGCTGATCGACTTCTTCTCGCACGGCGGCGCGCTGAAGTCGTCGTGGTACGGCGACTGTCTGCCGTCGCGAGACTTCCCGATGCTGATCGACCTGTACCTGCAGGGGCGGTTGCCGCTGGAGAAGTTCGTCTCCGAGCGGATCGGCATTGACGACGTCGAGGCCGCCTTCGAGAAGATGCGCCGCGGCGAGGTGCTTCGCAGCGTCGTCATGCTGGGCTGATGTCATGGTCCAACCTCTCGAATGGACAATGGACGGTCACTGCGGCGTATTGGCCGCGCGCACCTGGCGAAGCACCGGAGCACGCTGGCTCGCGGTGCTCTGCCACGGCTACGGTGAGCACATCGGCCGCTACCAGCACGTGGCTGACGCGCTGGTAGCGGCTGGCGCGGTAGTGGTTGGGCATGATCACCTCGGGCATGGCCGGTCCGCGGGCGAGCGGGTGCTGATCACCGACTTCGAGCCGGTCGTCGATGATCTACATGCGGTGCTTTCCGCCGCGCAGCAACAGGATCCCGGCTTGCCTGCGGTCCTGATAGGACATTCGCTCGGCGGGATGATTGCTGCCCGCTACGCGCAGCGCCACCCTCAGGCGCTTGCCGCACTGGTGCTCTCAGGTCCGGTGCTCGGAACCTGGCAAGCGCTTGACCAGCTTGAGCAGGAACAGATCCCCGACGTACCTGTCGATCCTTACACACTCTCCCGTGACCCGCGAGTCGGCGTGGAATACCTCGCGGATCCGCTGGTGTGGCACGGCCCGTTCAAACGGCCGACGCTTGAGGCCATCGGCACCATCCTGCACACGATCGACTTCGATCACCCGCTCGGCGACGGCATGCGTGCCCTCTGGATACACGGTGAGGACGACGAACTCGTGCCATTGGCCGACACCAGGACAGGGATGGACCGTATTCGAGGGCTCGGTTTCGAGGAGATCATCTACCCCGGCGCGCGGCACGAGGTGTTCAACGAGATCAACTCTGATGCCGTCCTCACGGACGTGACCGCATTCGTTCGGCGTGTGCTGGGCTGAGAATCGGTATGCTTGGAATATGGACACGCGGATAGCGGCAGCGGATGGTTCCATTCCCGGGTACCTCTCCGAACCACAACCCGAGGTTGCAGGCGCGTCACCGTGGCCGGGTGTGGTCGTGGTGCACGACGTATTGGGCCTTGGCGACGATGTGCGACAGATCACCGACCGGTTCGCCACCGCCGGTTACCTCGCGGTGGCACCCGATTTGTACTCGCGCGGCGGCATGGTGCGCTGCGTGAAGTCCGTCTTCTCGCAACTGTTCGCCGCAAAGGGCCGCGCCTTCGAAGATATCGATGCCGCCCGTAACCTACTGGCAGCGCGCGAGGACTGCACCGGCAAGGTTGGCGTCGTCGGGTTCTGCATGGGTGGCGGCTTCGCGCTGGTGGCAGCAGCGCGCGAGTTCGACGCCTCGGCTCCGTATTACGGCCCGCTGCCGAAGGACGAGTCCGTCTTCGACGGTGCCTGCCCGATCGTCGCCAGTTACGGCGGGCGCGATCGCGGCCTCGCGGGAGCCGCGGGAAAGCTGCAACTCGCGCTGTCCGAACGCGACATCCCGCATGACGTCAAGGAGTACCCGGACGCCGGGCACGCCTTCGCAAACCGCATCGTCACCGGCCCGTTCAACCGGGTCGCACGCGTCGCGGGCATGCACTACCACCACGAGTCCAGCGAGGACGCCTGGCGCCGCGTACTGGCCTTCTTCACCGAGCACCTCCGGTCGTAAGGGAAAAAGCCCGCAGTTCCCCGAACACAGGCGAGGCGCGCTTGTCAGGAGCCACTGCGTGCGGATAGTGGTTGCACAGTTCCGTGGGTCACATCTGGTGGCATCAAGGACGGTCTGCGTGGCGTACTGGTGTACGAAACCGTTTCGTACACTTGAAGGGTCGCCGTGGCAGAGACACCAGACTGCTCGCAGGGGCGCGGTTCAGCGCGCTGCGAGGCGATCCTGCTGGCGACACTTGAGGTGCTCAGCGAGGTCGGCTACGAACGGCTGACCATCGATGCGGTGGCCACCAGGGCACGCGCCAGCAAGGCGACGATCTACCGCCACTGGCAGGGCAAGGCGGAGCTGACGGTCGAGGCGATCGGCCAGTGGCCCGGAACGGAACTGAACTGCCCCGACACCGGCTCCCTGCGCGGCGACCTACTGAAGGTGCTCCGTGTGCTACGCGAACGCCTCACCTCCAACCACGGCGAACTGCTCGCGGGACTGCTGCAGGTGATACAGCACGACCAGGCACTCGCCGACGCGCTGCGGGCGAAAACCCATTGCCACGCGACGCAGATATACCGCAGGATTATCGAGCGGGCGACGCTGCGCGGTGAGATATCCGGCTGTTTCGACCCGGAACTGGTGTTATCCGTGGCACCGGCGTTGATCTTTTATCGTCACGTCTTCACCGGCGAACCGGTGAACGAACTGGTACTGACCAGGCTCACGGACAACGTCCTGCTACCACTGCTGCAATCACACGAAGAGAAAGCACACGTATGACCACCGTGTCAAAAACCGCAGCGCCACGAACCGCGGCCGGCAAGACTCCCGCTACCAGCATGGGCAGATCGCCCGCTCACGCAGCGATGCTCGCCACCTCGGGCGCAGCCGATCCCCGACGCTGGTGGGCGTTGGTGTTCATCGCGCTCGCTCAGTTGATGGTCGTGCTCGACATGACCATCGTCAATATCGCGCTCCCCCACACCCAGGCCGACCTGCACATCACCGACGCCAACCGGCAATGGGTCATCACCGCCTACACGCTCGCTTTCGGCGGGTTGCTGCTGCTCGGTGGCCGCATCTCCGACCTGATCGGGCGCAAGCGAACCTTCCTGATCGGCCTGATCGGCTTCGGTCTCTCCTCCGCGCTTGGTGGCGCCGCGGTGAACGCCGGGATGCTCTTCGGAGCCCGCGCGCTGCAGGGCGCGTTCGCCGCGGTGCTGGCGCCCGCCGCGCTGTCGCTGCTGACGACCACTTTCTCCAATCCGCGCGAGCGTGGCAAGGCGTTCGGGATCTACGGCGCCATCGCGGGTGGCGGCAGCGCGATCGGGCTGATCGCGGGCGGCGTGCTCACCGAGTACCTGAGTTGGCGCTGGTGCATGTACGTCAACGTGCCGATCGCGGTGATCGCCGTCTTCGGTGCGATCTTCCTGTTGAAAGATCAGGTCAGCGAGCACACCGACCGCAGGCTGGACATTCCCGGCGTCATCTTTGGCAGCGCGGGGCTGCTGGCCATCGTCTACGGCTTCACCGAAGCGGAATCCCGTGGTTGGCACGACTCCTGGGTGCTCGCGCTGCTGATCGGCGGAGTTGTGCTCCTCGCGGCGTTCACGGTGGTGCAGGCGAAGGTCGCACGACCGCTGCTGCCGCTGCACATCGTGCGAGATCGCAACCGTGCGGGAGCGTTCCTCTCGGTGGCACTGACCACCGTCGGCATGTTCGGGTTGTTCCTGTTCCTGACGTACTTCCTGCAAGTCAACCTCGGCTACTCACCGGTCAAGACCGGGCTGGCCTTCCTGCCGATGACCGCCGCGATCATCATCGGCTCCACCCAGGTCGGCGCCAGGCTGCTGCCGCACGTACCGCCGCGATGGTTGATGGTTCCCGGTGCGCTGCTTGGCGCGATCGGCATGGGGCTGCTGACGCAGCTCGATGTGGACAGCAGTTACACGACATTGGTACTGCCCGCCGAACTACTGCTCGGTTTCGGTATGGGCCTGGTCATGATGCCCGCGATGAGCACGGCGACCTCAGGCGTGGCACCGCGCGATGCCGGGGTCACCTCGGCGACCGTGACCACCGCGCAGCAGGTAGGTGGATCGGTCGGTACCGCGCTGTTGAACACCATCGCGGCAAGCACCGCGGCCACATACATCACCGCGCACGGCCATAATCCGCTCGATATCGCCAAGGGCACCGTGCACGGGTACTCGGTGGCCGTGTTCTTCGGCACCGGAGTGCTGGTACTGGCGGCCATCGTGGCCGGGTTGCTGATCAACACTCGGCCACCGAAGCCTGTCGCCAAGCGGGTCGAGACCAGCCCGGCCCAGGAAGCGGCCGCGATCGAACTGGCCGGGTGGGTACGCACGGCCGGAGGCGGTGGCGTCGCCAACGCCGCGCTGACCCTGATCGACGATTCCGGCAGGCAGGCCGCCCAGGCTGTCGCAAGCGCTGACGGCCGATACCGGCTCGCGGTTTCCGCCGCTGGCGACTACCTGCTGATCACCTCGGCCGTCGCGCATCAGCCAGAAGCGGCAACCGTGACGGTCGGTGATCTTCCGACGACGTTCGATGTGGTGCTCGCGGGTGCGGCACGCCTGTCGGGCAAGGTGAGCGAGACCAGTGGCGATGCCGTGGCGGGCGCGATCGCGGTGCTGACCGATCAGCGCGGCGAGGTGGTCGGCTCGGTGGCTACCAGCACCGACGGCAGCTATTCCTTCGATGCCTTGCCACCGGCCGAGTACACACTCGCAGTCAGCCACCCCGACCGGCAACCGTTGGCCGCCACGGTCGCGGTTCGCGACGGCGATCCCACCGTGCACGACATCGCGATGCCTGCCAGCGCGCGCATTTCCGGTACGGTCCGCGATCCCGGCGGCCGCGGTGTCCCTCGGGCACTGGTAACGCTGATGAACGCCGAAGGGACCGTAGCGGCGAGGACAGCGACCGATCCGGACGGCGGTTACGGTTTCGGATCGGTGCGAGCAGGCAAATACACCGTGATCACCTCGGGTTACTCACCCTCGGCCCGCTCGCTGGTGGTGTCAACCCCGGACCACCGCCACGACGTCGAGCTCAGCCACTGAAGCACCATGAACGCGACAACAGGAGGTAACGACGTGAACGCATTCCCCAGCACTTCGCGCGAGATCCGGCTGGCCGCACGCCCCAAGGGTTGGCCGACCGCCGAGACCTTCGAGCATGCGAGTGTGCCGGTGCGCCAACCGGGCGACGGCGAGGTGCTGGTGCGCAACCTGGTAATGAGCGTCGACCCCTACATGCGTGGCCGGATGAACGATGCCAAGTCCTACGTACCGCCGTTCGAGCTGGGCAAAGCACTGCAGGGCGGTGCGGTCGGCGTGGTCGTGGCATCGCGGGCATCGCGGCTGCGGCCTGGGGACTTCGTACTGCACAACTCCGGCTGGCGTGACTACGCCGTGGTGCGAGCTGAAACCGTGCAGCAGATCGATACCGAGATCGCGCCGCTGGGGGCATACCTCGGTGTGCTCGGGATGCCCGGCCTGACCGCGTACGCCGGATTGCTGGAGGTCGCCGCCTTCCGTGAGGCAGACATCGTGTTCGTGTCGGGGGCCGCGGGCGCCGTCGGGTCGGTCGTCGGCCAGCTGGCGAAGCTCAAGGGCGCGAAGCGGGTGATCGGCAGCGCGGGTTCCGCGGAGAAGGTTCGCTATTTGATCGAGGAACTGGGGTTCGACGCGGCATTCAACTACAAGGACGGCCCGGTGGCCGAGCAGTTGGCGAAGGCGGCACCCGATGGCATCGATGTCTACTTCGACAACGTCGGTGGCGAGCACCTGGAAGCCGCCATCGCGGTCGCCAACACCCATGCCCGAATCACGGTTTGCGGCATGATCTCCCAGTACAACGCGACAGAGGCGACACCTGCGCCCCGCAACCTCGCCCAGCTCATCGCCAAGCGCCTCACGATCCGGGGCATGCTTGTCTCGGATCACTCACACCTTGCCGATCAGTTCATCGCCGAGGTAGGGCCGTGGGTTGCCGAAGGCAAGCTGCGCTACACCGAGACCATGGTGGAGGGATTGCAGAACGCTCCGCAGGCGTTCCTCGATCTTCTCAGCGGCGGCAACACCGGCAAGATGCTGGTCAAAATCGCCGAGGCCTGAACACCCGTCCTGAGTGCAATCCAGCGGTAAGGGAGGATACTGTCACCCGCTAGTGGATCGAGGGGTGACTATGGGCGAGCCGGTGCTCGAGATCGATGGAATCTCCAAGCGGTATGGCGAAGTCCAGGCGTTGCGAGGAATGTCTTTCGGGGTGTGCGCAGGCGAGCTCTTCGGATTCGTCGGCAGCAACGGTGCCGGCAAGACCACCACGATGCGGATCGCGCTAGGGGTGCTTGCCGCCGACGCTGGTGAGGTCAGGTGGCAGGGGGAGCCCGTCACCCTTCAGACCCGGCGACGCATCGGCTACATGCCAGAGGAACGCGGCCTCTACCCGAAGATGAAGGTACTCGACCAGCTGGTGTATCTCGCCGAGCTGCACGGGCTGACCACCAACGACGCGCACCGCAATGCCGAGATCTGGATGAAGCGGCTCGACGTCGCCAAGTACCGAGACGACGAGTTGCAGAAACTCTCACTGGGTAACCAGCAACGAGTCCAGCTCGCGGCCGCGCTTGTGCACGACCCCGACGTACTGGTATTGGACGAACCGTTCTCGGGGCTCGACCCGGTCGCGGTTGACGTGATGAGCAGCGTGTTGCGGGAGAAGGCAGCCGCCGGAGTGCCAGTGGTGTTCTCCAGCCACCAACTGGACCTGGTGGAACGGCTGTGCGACCGCGTCGGCATTGTCCGCAGTGGACAGATGGTGGCCTGTGGCCGCGTCGACGAGCTGACGACCGCAGGCCCTGGCAGCCTGGTGGTGCGGGCACCGCACATGCGGGCCGGATGGGCGGATCACATCCCCGGCGTGCGCGTGCTGCGCAGCGATGGTGCCCACACCGTGCTGGAACTCGACAACGGAGTCGATGACCAGGAGGTGTTGCACGCGGCGCTGGCGTCCGGCCCGGTGCACGAATTCAGCAGGCTGACGTCCTCGCTCGCCGAATTGTTTCGGGCCGTGGTTTCGGAGGACGCACGGTGAACACGGTATTGCATCCCGCCCGCGCCGTGTGGCTGGTGGCGCGCAGGGAGATCGTGACAAGGGTCCGTTCGAAGTCGTTCGTGATCAGCACGGTGCTGGTACTCGTCGCGCTGGCGGCCGTGCTGCTGATCCAGGGCCTGTCCACCGGCCGTTCGACGGTCAAAGTCGGGCTCAGTGGCCAGGCGACCGAGCTGTCAGGGCCGCTGCGGCAGGCCACACGATCGCTGGGCACCACAGTGGAAACCAGTACGATCACCGACCTCGCGGCAGGCAAGCGACAAGTTGCCGACGGCGAGCTGGACGCACTCGTCTCCGGCGCCGCCGATTCGCTGCGGCTGACGGTGAAGGACAGCCCGAACCTGTCGTTACGCAATGCGCTCGACGGTCTGGTGCGCCAGCAAGTGCTCAACGGGCAACTGGCCAGTGCGGGCCTCGATCCACGGCAGGTCGACTCCACTGTAGACGGTGCTCATGTCACCGTGACGTCGTTGCACCAGCAGGACCCTTATCGCGGCGCCCGGTTGGCCATCGGCTTCATCGTCATGCTGTTGCTGTTCATGTCGATCCAGCTGTTCGGGCAGGCCGTGGCGCAGGGTGTCGTGGAGGAGAAATCAAGCAGGGTGGTGGAGATTCTGCTCTCCACGCTGCGTCCGTGGCAGTTGATGACCGGCAAGGTGATCGGTGTCGGGGTCGCGGGACTCGCGCAGATTGTCATCGTGGCAGTCGTCGCGGGCATCGGTGCGACGGCCAGCGGCGCCGTCGAGATGCCACCGGCGTCCGGGGCGATCATCGCCTGGTCGGTGCTGTGGTATGTGTTGGGCTTCTTCCTGTTCTCCAGCATGCTTGCCGCGGCGGCGTCGCTGGTCTCGCGGCAGGAGGAACTGCCGAGCGTGATCACCCCGGTGACGATGCTGTTACTGATCCCTTACATCGTCGGCGTCAGCCAGATATTCACCAACCCCGACAGCAAGCTGGTCGAGGTCCTCTCGCTGATACCGCCGTTCTCACCGATCCTGATGCCTACCCGGATCGCGCTCGATGTCGCTCCGGCATGGCAGGTCGGCCTTGGGCTGGTTCTCACCCTGCTCGCGCTGGCCTCGGCTCTCTGGCTGGCCAGCCGCATCTACGCCAACGCGGTACTGCGCACCGGTGCCAGGGTCCGGCTGCGCGACGCCCTCGCCACCGCGGGTTGAGCTGAAAGTGGCTCTTGTTCCCATCAACGGAACAAGAGCCACTTTCAGCTCACACTTTTACACAAGAGCCACTTTCAGCGGTCCGTCATGGGTTGGAAGGTGCGCTCCGGTTGGCCGGTGTAGACCTGGCGCGGGCGGCCGATCTTGGTGGCGGGATCGTTGATCATCTCGCGGTAGTGGGCGATCCACCCCGGCAGCCTGCCCAGCGCGAACAGCACGGTGAAGAACTTCGTCGGGAAGCCCATCGCGCGGTAGATCAGTCCGGTGTAGAAGTCCACGTTCGGGTACAGCTTGCGCTCGACGAAGTAGTCGTCAGACAGCGCCCGTTCTTCGAGGGCCTTGGCGATATCCAGCAGTTCGTCGTCGCCACCCAGCTTGCCGATGATCTTGTCCGCGGTGCCCTTCACAATCCTGGCCCTCGGGTCGTAATTCTTGTAGACCCGGTGACCGAAGCCCATCAGCTTCACGCCCTCTTCCTTGTCCTTCACCTTCTTCACGAAGGTGTCGACATCGTTGCCGGAGTCACGGATGGTCTCCAGCATGTCGAGCACCGCCGCGTTCGCACCGCCGTGCAGTGGCCCGAAGAGCGCGTTGATCCCCGCCGAGATGCTGGCGAACAGGTTCGCCTCCGAGGAGCCGACGATCCGCACCGTTGAGGTGGAACAGTTCTGCTCGTGATCGGCATGCAGGATGAACAGCAGGTCCAGAGCTTTTGCCAGCTCTGGATCGATATCGTAAGGCTCGGCGGGCAGGCCGAAGGTCAGCCGCAGGAAGTTCTCCAGCAGCCCATAGGAGTTGTCTGGGTAGAGGAACGGCTGTCCGATCGACTTCTTGTAGGCGTAGGCGGCCATCGTCGGCACCTTGGCAAGCAGCCGCACGGTGGAGAGGTCCACGTTCGGCTCGTCGAACGGGTTCAGGCTGTCCTGGTAGAACGTCGAGAGCGCGGACACCGCGCTGGAGAGCACCGGCATCGGGTGCGCATCCCGAGGGAAGCCGTCGAAGAATCGCTTGAGGTCCTCGTGCAGCAGCGTGTGCCTACTAATCTTCTCGGAGAAGTCGTCGTACTGCTCCTTG
>JBOHEL010000081.1:0-13446 GCA_050700995.1 Sciscionella sp.
ACCGGGAAGGCGGCAACGGTCCGTTGATGTACTGCTACGAACGCGAGATCTGAGGTGCGGTAACGGACCGGTGGTGTCACACAGTCGTCGCGATACCAAGCTACTGACCGGTGCGCCCGTCGATCCGCTCGCGCATCAGGTCGGCGTGGCCATTGTGACGGGCGTACTCCTCGATCATGTGGACGAGTAGTTCGCGTAACGAGATCGGCGTACCCACCCTGTCGTTGGCGACGAAGTCGAGGTCGGTATCCCTCGCGAACCGCTCCGCAAAGGCGATTTCCTCGCGCCATGCGTCCCACGCTTCCGCCACGACAGCTGGATCCGCGATGGCGCCGTCGAAGTCGGCGTCAGGTTCGGTGTCGGACTGGTATCGCTTGGGTACGTCCTGGGCGGCGAACCTGCGGCGGAACCACGTGCGTTCGACCTCGGCCATGTGCCGTAGCAGCCCGAGTAGCGACATCGTCGACGGTTCGATCGCGCGGTGGGCGAGTTGGGTGGCGTTGAGATTTTCGCACTTGAGCCGCAGGGTGAGCCGTTGGCAACGCAGGAACTCGACGAGCGTGGCGCGCTCGTCGCCAAGCGACGTGCCGCCCTCGCGCGGGTCACTGTCGGAGTCCAGGAACATGTCGGCGCGGTGCTGTGGCTTCGTCACAACGCCATACTTGCCGCGTCATTCGGGTCACGGCAAGTGAGTTCCGCGAAAACGGCTGGCGCGCCGTCTTCGACACCTGCGACGGTGTGGTCATGTCTGTCGATCACTTCGGAGAGCGCGTCGCGGAGCGCTATGAGGCATCGGTGGGCGAGATGTTCGCCCCTGCGGTCGTCGAGCACGCCGTCGGTTTGCTCGCGGATCTAGCCTGCGACGGAGCCGCTCTCGAACTCGGTATCGGTACCGGCCGCATCGCCGTTCCGCTCAACGAGCGTGTCCCTGTGCACGGTATCGACCTGTCACCTGCGATGGTCACAAGGTTGAAGGCGAAAGCCGGTGCCGAGCGGATCACAGTCACGGTAGGCGATTTCGCCCATACGTGGGTGCCAGGGGCCCTCACGCTTGCCTACCTGGTGTTCAACACGATCATGAACTTGACGACGCAGGACGAACAGGTGGCCTGCTTCCGCAACGTCGCAGAACATCTCCGCCGATCAGGCTGTGTCCGACCCGGTGCCGGTCACGGCGATCGCGGCGTCAACTAACCGCCTTGACCGACATCCCGGTCCGGCGCGCGAGCACCCCGCTGGTCATCAACCGCGTCGCCGCCATACCCGACATGATCCCCCCGCGCCGACGCGCGTGAACAGTGACCGCCGGTCTGCTCGACGGGTCGGCGCGGGTGCGCGAATCCGGCCGGGCGGCCCCGGGCGGAAGACTTGACATGCTGTCGTCATGTCAAGGGGAATGACCGCTCGCAGAGCGGTCCCACTCGACTGTGTACCCCGGCACAGGTCGAGACTCGCAGTCGTGCTGATCGAGAAGGTGACCCACACCAGCGTCGTGACTACCCAGACGCTGCGAGGTCGGCAGCGAGAATGTGTGGCCGGCCTGCTGGCCGCGACCAGCATCGCGACGCGGGTGTCGGCGTCGCGATGAAGATACAGATCCTGCACCTGCCCGACTGTCCGAACACCCCCTGCTGATGAGCCAGCTCGCCCTGGTGCTGGCCGGCCTCGACGCGGTCGAGACCGAGATGCAGGTGATCCACGACCAAGACGAGGCCGCCACATGGGGAATGACCGGATCACCCACGCTTCTCATCGACGGCATCGACCCGTTCGCCGTGCCGGGCCAGCTGGCTAGCCTGCGGCGCCGGTTGTACCGCGACGGGATCCGCTTGCGGGGTCGGAGCTACTGCCCGTGGTTCGTGCTGTTGCCGCTGTGATGTTTCGGACCACTCAGGGGGCCAGCAGGGCGGTGGTGAGGGTGGTGGCTACCCACTGCTCGTACTCATCCAGGGTGTATTTCGCCGTGCGGACCAGTAGCTCGTAGGTCTCTGGGCTCGCGATCGCCCAGGCGGTGTCAGTGGCCGCAGTGGGGGTCAGCCCCGCACTGCGGGACGCGGCGGGAATCCGCCGGATGAATTCTGCGAACGTCTGGTGACGTAGCTGCTGCAGCCTGTGCCAGTCGGCGGCGATTTCGGCGTCGGAGGCGGCGGCGTCCCGATACAGGCGCCAACCGAGCGCGGCCCGCTCAGCGAGCCCGCGGTACAGGAGCGCGAACTGTTTGATAGCGGCCCGGGCGTCGGTGCCGCTTCGGTCCAACGCGGGGGCGAGTAGGTGCGGCAGCTGGTCGGCGTAGGGCGTGTCGGGGTTGCCGGACAGTGACGCATCCATGTACGCGCGCAGCAGCGCCCGTTTGCTGCCCCAGGCCAGGTACAGGGTCTGCACGGTGACGCCGGCACGTGCGGCGATGCGATTGACGGTCGCGGCGTGGTAACCGCGCTCGGCGAATTCTGCGCCCGCGGCCTGCAGCAGCCGACGCCGAGTCTCTGCTCGGGAGGCTGCACCAGCCTCCCGGTGGCGCGTTGTGTTGCGAGCAGCAGATTTGGCCATGGACAGATCCTATCCCAATTATTAGAGTGACACTAAAGATGGCTTTAGTGACGCTCTAATGAGAGAGGTGCTCCATGGCCCGCACCCTGCCTGCCTCAGGTCTGGACCGGCCTTGGCATCGACCCGGCGCGGTACGGTACGCGCTCGCTCGGGCGCGCGGCATCGCTCGACCGCCCGTGACGGTGTATAAGCCCGCGCCCGGCCGCGTGGTCAGCGACCTCGACGTGGCAGTGCGGATGCGCGACGACATCGTGTTGCGGGTCAACGTCTACCGACCACCCGGCGATGGGCCATTCCCGGTGATCCTCTCCGCCCATCCGTATGGAAAGGACAAGCTCCCGAACCGCCGTGGTCGCCGGTCAAGGTTCTCCGTGCAGTACCGGATCATGCGCCAAGCCGCCCCCGTATCGTTCTCGACCTTGACCAGCTGGGAGGCGCCGGACCCGGTCTGGTGGACCCACCAGGGCTACGCGGTCATCAACGCGGACCTGCGTGGCTCCGGCACGTCCGACGGTGTCGGGTCCTTGATGTCCGATGCCGAGGCCGAGGACATCGCAGACCTGATCGAATGGGCTGGCCACCAACAATGGTCGACCGGCAACGTCGGCATGCTGGGGGTGTCCTACCTGGCGATGTCCCAGTACAAGGTCGCGGGCCTGGCACCGCCCTCGTTGAAGGCGGTATGTCCGTGGGAGGGGATGACGGATCCCTACCGTGACCTCATGCGCCCGGGCGGACTGTACGAGCACGGGTTCACGTTGGTCTGGACCACCGGGACCAAACGCAGTAGCCGACTTGCCACCGACATCGGCAAGGAGCAGAGGGACCGCCCGCTGCGCGACGAATGGTGGCAGTCCCTCACACCAGATCTGAAGAAGATCAAGGTGCCGATGTTGGTCTGCACCAGCTTCTCCGACAACAACCTGCACTCCCGCGGCTCGTTCCGCGCGTTCGAACAGGCAGGCTCAGCACACCGTTTCGCCTACACCCACCGCGGCGGCAAGTGGGCGGTGTTTTACGGAGAGCCCGCACGACGGGCCCAACTGGCCTTCTTCGACCGCTATCTCCGCGACCCCGACGTTCCGGAGCCGCCACGGGTCCGCCTGGAGGTGCGGGAGTCCCGCGATCAGGTCGTCGAGGTTCGTGACGAGAACGAGTGGCCGCTGGCCAGCACCGAGTGGACACCGCTGCACCTAGCGCCGGGCGGCCGGCTCAGCGTCGACCCGGTTGATCGAGCCGGGTGCGTGACATTCCGGATCAAGCGCCGGGCCGCGGCGTTCACGTTCTCGATACCGGCCGAGATCGAACTCACCGGGCCGATGGCCCTACGTCTCTGGCTCGCCGTTGACGGTGCCGACGACGTCGACCTCGTCGTTGGGGTCGAGAAGTGGCGCGGCAAGCGGTACGTCGGGTTCGAGGGTTCGTATGGATTCGGTCGCGACCGCGTGGCCACCGGCTGGCAGAAGGCATCGCTGCGCCAGATCGACGAGATTGCCTCGACCACAGGCGAACCCGTCCACACGTTCCGGACACGCCAGCCGCTAGGACCTGGCGAGATCGTTCCCGTCGACGTCGCGCTCGGCCCGTCCGCGACGCTGTTCCGCCCCGGCGATTCGCTCCGGCTCGTCATTGGCGGACGCTGGCTGTGGCCGACCAATCCGTTCACCGGGAACTTCCCCGCCCGCTACAGCCATACGCCCTCCGGCCGTTGCACCCTGCACTGGGGACCCGACCGGAATGCCCACCTGCTCGTCCCACACATCCCGACGCGCCCCCTGTGAAGGCTCGCGTGAACCGTGGCCTCGCCTCTCCTCGGTCGGTAGCGCCGGGCTGTCGGACCCATGAGGACAGCGCCGCCCAGGCCGTGCCCTGACAGATGGGCACGGCCTTATCCCCTACTACTGCAAGGAGAACAACAGCGCACCTGTCGAACAAGGGCATCGGCAACAACGACACCGTTGTTCTATATGGCGGCAACAACAATTGGTTTGCCGCGTACGCCTACTGGTACTTCAAGCTGTACCGGCACCGGAACGTGAAGCTGCTCGACGGCGGCCGCAAGAAGTGGGAGCTGGATGCGCGCGTGCTGATCGGCGGAACGGCGGCATGGCGACGGGCCGGAGAACCCGCGGAATATGTGTAGAGCGCTGATCACTTGCCACGTGTCATGTCAGGTGTGACTGCCGGTGGTGCAACGCCGCAGTACCCGTGGGGTCGATTGAACTAGTGAAGGAGAAACGATGCGAGTTCTGGTGCTGGGCGCGGGATTCGGGGGCTTGGAATTGACCACCAGGCGCTCCGAGGATCTCGGCGACGAGGCTGACGTCGTATTGATCGACAAGTCCGACGGGTTCATCATGGGTTTCTCGAAACTCGACGTCATGTTCGGACGCACCACCGCCGACGCGGTGCACCACTCCTACGCCGACATCACAAGACCCGGCGTTCGGTTCGTTCAGAGCACCATCAGTTCCATCAATCCCGTCCAACGGAGAGTCGAGACCGACGCGGGTCGATTCGATGCGGATGTGCTGGTGGTGGCACTCGGTGCGGATCTCGATCCTGCCGCGACGCCGGGTTTGGTCGACGTGGGTATCGACTACTACACGCCGGCCGGCGCATTCGCTGCCAAGGGTACTTTGCAAAGAACTCTTTGCAAAGTACCCTTGGCGGTTTATGATCGGAATCATGGCGAGGGTGGCACGGCGGACGGCTGACGCCACGAATCTGCGAGGACTGGCGCACCCGTTGCGGGTGCGGATCCTCGGGTTGTTGCGCATGGAAGGCGCCGCGACGGCTTCCGGTCTTGCGGCACGGTTGGGGGAGAGCTCCGGCACCACCAGCTGGCACTTACGCCAGCTCGCTGAGTACGGCTTCGTCGTGGAGGACGCAGGGCGTGGCAACCGCAGGGAACGATGGTGGCGGGCGGCCGAGGGCGCGACCCAGCTCAATGCCGCGGACTTTGTTGGCGAGCAGGGGCTGGAGGGTTCGCTCTCGACGTTCCTCTATGCGGTGGCTGAGGAGAACTTCGCGCGGGTCACCGAGTTCGTGAACCAGTTCCTCAGCGGGCAGTGGGAGCGCCCGTGGCATCGCGCGATCACGATCTCCGACGACGAGCTGCCGCTCACCGCCGCGGAGCTCAGCACGCTGAACGGCGAACTGCAGGCCCTCGTCGATCGCTATCGCCGAGCACCTAAGCCAGGTGACACACCTGTCGTGGTACAGGTGCAGTCCTTCCCCCGCAAACGCGAACCCGGCGAGGGCGGATCGTGACAGCGCCGCGACCCCGGCGAGGTATGGGTGGGTAGTGCCGCTCGGCACTACCCACCCACCGCCTGCGGCTCAGCTGCCGCCGAGCGCGGGGGCCTTGTACCCAGCGACGTCCTTGCCGGTGTAAGGCTTGTTCTCGATGCGCTTCAAACCGCCGACAGCGTTCTTGTCAGGTTGGAAGATATACGACTGGTCCGAGGGCGGCGCGCCCTTCTTCGTGTAGTTCAGTGGGACGATGACACCTTGCGTGTCGAGGTTGCTCAGCGAGCGGAACGCGTTCTGCACGCCCTGCGGGGTGAGGTCCTTGTTGGCACACGCCTTTTGCAGCACCTTGCTCAGCGCCGACGCGGCGCCGTAGCCCCAGACGACCCCCGCGTACACCGGGACGTCCGGATGCTTCTGCTTGAGCGTCTTCAGCAGCTTCTGGATGACGGGGTTCTTGGCGTTCAGCGACAGGTTCGGGCCGAGCACGTAAGTGTTCTGCTGCAGTGCGGCGCCCGCCGAGGTGTTGAGCAGTCCCGGCACGAACACCGGGCTGTTGCCGACGATCGGCACGTTGTAGCCCGCGGCGACGGAAGCGCCCGCCGCCGAAGCGAACTGCTTGGGCCCGGTGGTCATGAAGATCGCTTTGGCGCCCGCGTTCTTGAGATTGGTGATTTGGGCGCTGACGTCGGTGTCGCTGCCCTTGATCTTTTGCGGGATGAGCTTGAGGCCGAGCTTCTTCGCGGCATACTTCGTGCCGAGCAGCCCGTCCTCGCCGTACTCGCCCTCCTGGTAGATATGCCCGATGGTGTCGCCGCGATGCAGCTTTCCCTTCTCCATCAGGTAGTCCACACCGTTGATCAACTCAACGTCGTAGGTCTCGCCGACGATCATGATGTCCGGGTTGGACAGCAACGTGGACGCCCACGATTCGGGAATGGCCAACATCTGCTGCGCCTTGAGTTGCGGGGACAGCGATGCCGTCATCGGCGAGCCGAGCAGTTGCTGTAGCGCGAGGACGTTGTCCTTGATTTGGGCATATTCGGTGACGGCCTGCTGCACGTCGTAGCCGTGGTCCTTCACTGTCAGCTTGACCTGGCGGCCACAGATACCGCCCTTGGCGTTGGCGTCGTTCCAGAACAGCTGGTTGCCGAGGGTGCCGGTGGTGCCGCCGACGGCGAACTCGCCGTGCAGGTCGGTGAGTACGCCGAGGTTGATGGTTTTCGCGGTGACCCCGCGTCCGGTTTTGACGCCACCCGACTCGGAACTTCCGCCGCCACCCGAGCCCTTCGTACTGCAAGCGGTGGCCGTGACAGCGAGCGCGGCGAGCACCGCCGCCACCTTTTTTATAGTCGCTCGATTCATGTCTACTCCTTCACTTCCACCTACTGGTGCGAACTTGATGCCCGCGACGGCGGTGTGTCGACTGGGTCGGATGGGGAATCGTTCGCTGCTGCTGGCCGCGCACCTCCTCCCCCCTGCTCGACTGAGGTTCCCGGGGACCTCGCTCGGCGCCCGCTGAGCCGCCGCCCGATGCCTGCGAGCCCCTCGGGTTGGAAGAGAAGGATCAGGACCATCAGTGCGCCGTAGATGTAGCCCGCGAACGATCCGGCGTCCACACCGCCAGGTGTGCCGGGCTGTGAGAGGAACGGGATGGCGTCGCTGTACTGGGTGAGCAGTTGTGGCAGCGCGGAGACGAAGAAGGCGCCGATGACCGCGCCGCCGACTGATCCGAGCCCGCCGATCACGATCATGGCGAGGAAGCCGATGGTGAAGGTGAACCCGAACGAGTCCGGCACCACGTGGCTCACGGTGAGCGCGTAGACGGCGCCGCCGAGCCCCGCGTACATGGAGGAGATCACGAAGGCGGCGGCCTTGTAGCGGCGGATGTTCACGCCCATCACGGCGCCCGCGACCTCACTGTCCCGCACCGCTTGCATCGCCCTGCCCGGTCGACCCCGCAGCAGGTTCTTGGCGAAGAGGTAGGCCAGCACCAGCAGCACCAGGCCCAGGTACCACAGCCGCTCGTACTGGCCGAACGGCACACCGAGCACCGTCAGTGGCGGGTTGGCGCTGGTGAAGGTGAACGCGCCGAGCGAGAAAGGGGCGATGTTGCGCCCGTTGAACCCGCCCGTCACCGGGCCTGCGGTGAAGAAGATGTGCTGACCGATGAAGATCAGCGCGAGCGAAGCGATGCCGAGGTAGATACCGCGCAGCCGGGAGGCAATGGGGCTGAAGATCAGCCCGCACATGCCACTGAGTAGTACCGCGAGTACCAGCGCCAGCAAAGGCGGCAACTGCAGGCCTGCTCCGGTGTCGAGTTCGCCACCGCCGGAGAAGTAGGCGTAGCCGTAGGCGCCGATGGCGATGAAGAACGCGTGCCCGAGGGACAGTTGCCCGGTGGTGCCGGTGAGCAGGTTCAGCCCGATCGCGGCGATGGCCGCGGAGAACGCGAACAAGCCTACCTGTTCCAATGCGGTGTCGAGATAGAACGGGAGCGCGGCCAGCACCAGTACCGCGACGATGCGCAGCACCATCGCGGTACGGAAGCGCTGCAGATAACCGGCCACGGGTTCAGACACGGGTCGCCTCCGTGGTGCCGAACAAACCGGCAGGCCGGATCAGCAGCACCAGCAGCATCACGATCCACGGCATGATCGAACCGAGTCCTTGGCCGAGGAACGGAACGGCGTTCTCGTAACCGGAGGTGAGCGTCTGCGCCACCCCGACGACCAGTCCGCCGAGGAGCACACCGCCTGTCGAGTCCAACCCGCCGAGTATCGCCGCTGGGAAAGCGCTCAACGCGCTTAACCCCGTGGTGCGATCCAGACCAGGTGTCGGAAACGCGGTGAGGAATATCGCCGCGATGGCGGCGAGCAGGCCGCCGATCACCCATGCCGTCGCGGAGACCCTGCCGAGGCGGATCCCCATCAGCGCAGCGGCCTCGCCGTCCTCCGCCGATGCGCGCATCGCGATGCCCCAACTAGTGAACTTGAACGCCAGCAGGAACAGGGCGATGAGCACCACGGCGACGACTATCGCGGCGATACGAGCCTGCGCAACCGTGAACCCGCCAAGGTGGACAACGGAGCTACCCCACGGATCGTGCAACCCAAAGGTGTTCGCTCCGATCCGGCGCGCCAGGTCGGTGGATACCAGGATATCCACGCCGATGGTGAGGATCGCGGGCGCCGAAACGTCGGCGCCTCGTCGTCGCAGCGGGCGGATCAGCAGCCGCTCGATGATCAGAGCCACCACGGCGGTGATGAGGAGGCCGACCAGGAACGCGAGTGAGAAGCCGAAGCGGCCGACCAGCCGCGCGGTGACGTAGCCGCCGAGCAGCAGCAGTGAGCCGTGCGCGAAGTTCACCACCTCGGTGGACTTGTAGATGATCACGAATCCCAATGCGATCAGCGAGTAGATGAACCCGAGCGACACCCCGTTGATCAGCAGTTCGACGAGCTTGGTCACTGCGTGGCCTCCCTGGGGGGGTCGGGTGTGCCGCTGGCACCGGCCGTGTCTTGGGCGGTGGTGCCCGCGCCGCCGAGGTAGGCGCGTATCACGTCGGTGTTGCCCTGCACTTCCGCTGGTGTGCCGTCGGCGATGAGGTGTCCGAAGTCGAGCACGGTGACCCGGTCGGAGATCCCCATGACCAGCCCCATGTCGTGCTCGACCAGCAGGATGGAGATGCCGAGCGTGCGGCGGACCGCGCGGATCGTCGCCGCCATGCGCCGGGACTCTTCGGTGTTCATCCCGGCGACGGGCTCGTCGAGCATCAGCACCGAGGGCTCCATCGCCAGCGCTCTGGCCATCTCGACGCGTTTCTGATCGCCATACGGCAGCAGCCCCGCGGGCTGGTGGAGTTGGTCGCCGAGTTCCAGGAACTCGGCGATCTCGGTCACTCTCGCCTGCGCGCGGTGCCGCTCCCGGCTCGCGTTCGGTAGCCGCAGCCCTGTCGAGACGAAGCCCGCCCTGGTCAGATGGTGGCGGCCGAGCATAAGGTTCTCCAGCACGGTCTGGTTGCGAGACAGCGCGATGTTCTGGAAGGTGCGTCCGATGCCCAGTGCGGCGATCTTGTGCGGGCGCAGCCCGGTGATGGTGCGATCGCCGAGCATGACCCGGCCTGTGTTGCCCCGGTAGACCCCGGAGATGACGTTGAAACAGGTCGACTTTCCCGCACCGTTCGGGCCGATCATGGCGTGGATGGTGCCTGGTTGGACGGTGAAGGACACCGCGTCCAAAGCCGTCACTCCGGCGAAGCGGACGGTGAGGTCCTCTACTACTAGCGCGGGGAGGTCCGGGATAGTGGTCGCTGTCATGCTCTCCACCTCGACAGCGTCTTGCCGCCCGCGGGTTCGCCGATGTCGGTCATGGTGCTGAAATCCTCGCCCGCCGCGTGGCCGAGGTAGAGCCGCTGCACGTCGTCGGAGGTGGCGAGTTCCCTCGCGGTGCCGGACAGCGACATTTTCCCCACGTCGAGCACGTAGGCGTCGTCGGCGATGGCGAGCGCGGCGCTGGCGTTCTGCTCGACCAGCAGGATCGACGTGCCCGACTCGTTGATTTCCTTCACCACCGCGCTGATCTGCTCGACGATGAGCGGTGCGAGCCCCAGCGATGGTTCGTCGAGCAGCAGCAGTTTGGGTGAGGTCATCAGTGCTCTGCCGATCGCCAGCATCTGCTGTTCCCCGCCGGAGAAATACCCGGCGCGCTGGTTGCGGCGCTTCCCGAGTATGGGGAACAGCGCCATCACCCGGTCACGGGCCTGCTCGCGGGCACGACGGTCGGAGGACCCGATGGCGCCTGCTCGCAGGTTCTCCTCAACCGTGAGGCGGCTGAAGATCCGTCGCCCCTCCGGCACTTGCACGATGCCCTGGTGCACGACCTGGGCTGGGTCCTTGCCGAGCAGCGACTGATCGTCCCAGGTGATCGACCCAGCACCGACGGTGCCGTGGTGCAGGCGCAGCGTGCCGGAGATGGCGCGCAGCAGCGTGCTCTTTCCCGCGCCGTTGTTACCGAGTAGTGCGACTACCCGGCGATCGGTGACGCGCAGCGAAATGCCTTGCAGCGCGCGGACCGCGCCACGGTAGCTGACGTGCAAGTCTTCAACAGCGAGCATGGCACCTCTTGGTAGCGGCTGGCGGCAACGGCTGCGGTCGTGCGGCGGTTCCTACCGGTGTTCGGTTTATCTGGCAGGGAATCTAACGTGATCCAGACCACGTAGCAAAGGGTCAGTTCTGGTTGGTTATCCGGCTGAGACCATGACCGCGCCGTGGCATCACCCTGTGTGTCATCACGGGTACGCGGGGGTCAGAACTGCTGAGTAGAAAATGCCGTGCACGCGCAACTCCGGCGCCATGTCCGCCTAGCAGAATCCACTGCGGACGTGGTCGTCGCGAATCTCGTGGACCGCTGGCAGTTGGCGGCGGATATTCCGGCCCGGCAGTCGGGACGATTCGCACGGGTATCACGTCGTTTGGGTGCGGGAGGGCACCTCCGGGTCCGCGGGCAGGACGGAGTCCACCTCCCAGCGCGTGTAGTCGGTCGTACTCGATGACGAACTCCTATCCGCAGCTCCGGTGGATGCTGACCCGGCCGCCAAGGACGCTCCGCTGATCACCGCGGCCACTTGCGGCGACGCCGAGGTCGCCAGGGTGCTCATCGACGCCGAGGATGCCTGTCATGGAGGTTCGTAGTCGTGCGGGTGGCCAGGGTTGGCTGACGGGCGCGGCAGTTGGGTCGTCGCCGGCTTGGTACGTGCGGGAGACTCCGGAACCGGCGTCCATGTCGAGTGGTTGAGACCAATACGGCAGATCCCCCCGGACGGCCCTTGTGGTGTGACATAGGTCATGCTATTCATTTTGTTGTCTCACAGAACAAATCAGATGGAGTTATCGGAACTTCCCTGCACAGAGAGGTGATAACGATGTCAACGAGGCTGCGCGTACGGGAACCGGCCGCCCTCGCCTGCTTGCTTGCCCTCGCACTCTCGACAGTTTTCGGGGGGACGGCGGCAACGTCCGCGGCGGCGATCGAGCCCGCGATCACCCGGCCCGCGGCAGCGGCAGCCACGACGACGTTCGACGACGAGTTCAACAAGCCGGCAGGCACGCCGGCGGACACCGGCAAGTGGCAGCTGCACACCGGTGACAACGTCAACAACCGCGAGCGGGAGTACTACACCACCAGCACCCGCAACGCGGCGCAGGACGGCAAGGGGCATCTGGTCATCACCGCACGCAAGGAGAACCCGGCGAACTACCAGTGCTGGTACGGCACTTGCCAGTACACCTCGGCCCGGCTGAACACCGCCGGAGAGTTCACGCAGGCATACGGCCACTTCGAGGCGCGCATGAAGTTGCCGCGCGGGCAGGGCATGTGGCCCGCGTTCTGGATGCTCGGCAACAACATCGGCAGCGCCGGCTGGCCGATGAGCGGCGAGATCGACATCATGGAGAACGTCGGATTCGAGCCGGGCACCGTGCACGGCACGATTCACGGTCCTGGATACTCGGGAGCGAACGGGATAGGTAGCGCCTACACCCTGCCTGGCGGCCAGCGGTTCGCGGACGGCTTCCACACCTTCGCCGTCGACTGGGCGCCGAACAAGGTCACCTGGTCCGTGGATGGCGTCGCGTACGAGACCAGGACGCCCGCGGATGTCGGCGGCAACGAATGGGTATTCGACCACCCGTTCTACCTGATCCTGAACCTCGCGGTCGGCGGCTACTGGCCGGGTGACCCGAACGCGAGCACGGTCTTCCCGCAGCAACTCCTCGTCGACTATGTCCGCGTGACCGCAGGCAACGATGCCAACAGCCTTACCGGGCGGATTACCGGTGTTGCTGGGAATTCGACGAATGGGACCGCGGCGCGGCTGGGGGATAACAGCGGAGCCACACATCAGAATTGGAGCGCACCGTGATGAGAAGGCGAGTAACACGACTCGCGGCGGTGCTATGCGGTCTGACCGTGACGGTACTGCTGACCGTGCCTGGCACGGCGTCCGCCGCCAACCAGAAGTGGAGCGCACCGGCCGCGAGCGGCAGTGCGGGAATGGCCGTCGCGCCTTACTACTACAGCGGTTGGGGCAACCCGCCCGATCCGCGCACAGTCATGTCGGCGACCGGCGTGCGGTGGTTCACGATGTCGTTCATCTTGAGCAACGGCTACTGCGACCCGCAATGGGACGGGAGTAGGCCACTGCAGGGTGGGGTGGACGCGAACGCCATCTCTACCGTGCGCGGCGCGGGTGGCGACGTCGTGGTGTCCTTCGGGGGCTACAGCGGCAACAAGTTGGACAGTTCCTGCTCATCGGCAAGTGAACTGGCGACGGCCTACCAGAAGGTCATCGACGCCTACGGTCTGACCGCGATCGACGTCGACATCGAAGCCGCCGCCTACAGCGACGCCACGGTGCAACAACGAACCATCGACGCGCTGAAGACCATCCAGGCGAACAATCCCGGTATCACCACCTATGTGACCATCGGCACCGGGCAGAACGGCCCGGATACCAGCCTGATCAAACGGGCGGCGGCATCCGGCCTGACCGTGAACGCATGGACGATCATGCCGTTCGACTTCGGCGGTAGCGGGCAGGACATGGGTGCCCTGAGCATCCAAGCCGCGCAGGGCCTCAACACCGCG
>JBOHEL010000082.1:0-13415 GCA_050700995.1 Sciscionella sp.
GGCACGGCCACTTCGAGGGCCAGGTCGTCACCGACCCCCGGCGGCTGGCACGGATCCTGCGGCGCAACGACCCGCAGGTCTATCCCAGTCAGTACGTGCTGTGCGTGTTCGACCCGGCCAAGGCGCTGTGCGTGCCGCAGGACGGTGGCCGCGACGCGACCGGTCCAGCTTGTCGCGGTGCCAGCCGCTGGCGTGCGGCAACGCCGCGCTCACATCGGACAACGTCCTCAGGTTTGCGTTCTATGGCCGGATGTCCACCGAGGACTTTCAGGATCAGGAGTTATCGTCTCGCTGGCAGCGGGAGATCGCGCAGACCCTGGTGACCGGTCGTGGGTGATCGTGGCCGAGTTCTTCGACATCGGCGTCTCCCGGCGAACGCCGTGGGCACAACGCCCACAGGCCGCCGCCCTCCTATCAGCCGTCACCGACCCGCACCGGGTGTTCGACGCGATCGTGCTAGGGGGAGTACGAGCGGGCCTTCCACGGCGACCAACTCGCCACTGTGGCCGCCATCCTCGAGCGCCACGGTGTGCCGGTGTGGCAGCCAGAGACGCAGGGACCAGTGGACCTGCACAGCCCCACACACCAAGCGTTGATGCTGCTGCTGGGTGCACAATCGCAACAATCGCTACTCCGGCGCCGACCTCGCCGAGGTGGGCAGCCTGCTCGTACACGTCGACCTGTGCACCGACGGACCGCAATGCTACCGCTGCGGCGAGGCCGCCGATCCCGGCGCCGACGATCACCACACGTACCGATCCCATGTGGGGACTCTGCTCACTTCTACCAACTCGATATTCCTGATCGCCGATCCTCGTGATCGCTTCGCCGCAGCGTGCCCGCGGCTACGCGGCTCTACTCCGTCGTTTTCCGTGTGAAGATGTGGGCAGCCAACGGTGCTGCCACGGCCAGGATCACGACCGACCAGATCAGCGCGGTTGGTATCGGGTGCTGCATCGGCCACGCCTGGATCGTGCCCGACGGGTTCGGGTTTCCCCACAGCACGCGGGTTGCGGCCACGACCGCGCTGACGGGGTTCCAAGTGGTGATCGCCTGAAGCCAGCCCGGCATGTGCACGGTGGGGACTATGGCGTTGGAGATAAAGGTCAGCGGTAGTAGCAGGATGAGGCCGAACGAGGCGGCCGTTTCGGGGTTGTTCGTGTTGAGGCCCATGCACGCTGACACCCACGACACCGCGTAGGCGAACAACAGCATCAGCGCGAAGCCTCCGACGATGGAGGCGACACCCGCGTGTGGACGCCACCCGACAGCCAGGCCGGTCAGCGCGACGATCAGGGCGCACAGCACAGCGGTGAGCAGGTCCGCCACCGATCGCCCCACCAATATGGCGGAACGCCACATGGGGAGAGTGCGGAAGCGGTCCATCATGCCCTCGTGCAGATCGGTGCTCAGGCCAACGGCGGTGCCCATGGTCGAGCTGACCAGGTTGAGAGCCATGACGCCGGCTAGGACGTAGTCCACGTAGCGTCCACCGCCGGGGATCGGGATGCCGCTTCCGAAGAGGTAGACGAAAAGCAGGGTGAAGATCAGGGGCTGAATGGTCACATCTGACAATTGCATCGGCGCGCGCGAGATGTGGATCAGGTTGCGGCGGACCATGGCCCAGGTGTGCGACAGCGCAGCGAGCATCCCGGATGAGCGCGGCCGCCTGGAGCCGACCTTCGAATCGTCGATTGCTGTGCTGGTCATGTACGCACCTCCCGGATCTTGTGGTTGTTACCGGTTCGGCGGGGGTCACCGGCACCATCGGCGCGACCGTGGTCGGAGGTGTGTCCGCCGGTGAGGGCGAGGAACACGTCGTCCAGCGAAGGGCGGCGCACCTCGATGGTGTCCACGAGCGCTCCGACGGTGTCCAGGGCCCGCACGACGGCGGTGGCCAAGCCGGGTGTCGCGTCCACGCCCGCGCTCAGATGTCGTTCGTCGTCGCTGGTGTGGACGCGCCCGGCCACCAGCGTCGCGATGGCGCCGACCGCGTCAGCGTGCGGCGCCGCGAGTATCACTTCCAGATGTGCGCTGCCGCTGGCCTCCTTCAATTGTTGCGGCGTGCCTTCGGCGATCACCGTGCCGTGGTCGACGACGACGACGCGATCTGCCAAAGCGTCGGCCTCTTCGAGGTATTGCGTGGTCAGCAGGACCGTGACCCCGTCCCGGCGAAGCGCCCGGATGGCGTCCCACACCTGTTGGCGGCCGCTGGGATCCAGCCCGGTGGTCGGCTCGTCGAGGAACAGCACCCGCGGCCGGGTCATCAGCGATGCCGCCAGGTCCAGCCGGCGACACATGCCACCGGAGTAGCCCTTCAACACCCGTTCAGCGGCGTCGACGAGGTCGAACTGGGTCAGCAGTTCCTCCGCCCGGGTTCGTGACGCGGCCCGCCTCATGCCCGAGAGCTCCCCGACGATCACGAGGTTCTGTTGCCCGGTGAGCAGCGGGTCGAGTGTGGTTTCCTGGCCGGCGACGCCGATATAGCGGCGCACCTCGCCAGGGTGCTTCACCACATCGATCCCCGCTACGGTGGCTCGGCCGGCGTCGGGGCGGGCCAGCGTGGTCAGGATCCGCACCGCGGTGGTCTTGCCGGCACCATTGGGGCCGAGCAGACCCAGCACCGTCGCGGCGGACACGGCGAAGTCGACACCGGCCAGGGCTCGGGTCTGCCCGTAATGTTTGGTCAGCCCCTCGGCCTCGATCATCGGCCTAGTTTCCCTACCATCACCCATGTGGACTCCCTTCCTTCGGTCGGGGGCGGGGCGGAGCTGGTGCTGTGGCCAGGGGATAGACGGCCTCGTCCATGATCTGGCAGGCAAGCCGGGTATCGGGCAGCTCACCGGAGGTCATCAACTGCTGCAACCCCAGCGCCGGGAACAACCGGGCCAGCAGGTCTAGGTCGTGGCCGTCGGGCATGTCGCCGCGGGCCACGGCCCGCTCGAACACCGTGCGGAAACCCGCCATCCGCGGCGCGATGAACTTCTCCTGAAACACCCCCCGCAACTGCGCGTCGCGGGCCAACGCATTGACCATGCCGATGGTCACCTGAGCACCGAACTTGCTCTCCGCGCCGGTCATGGACCGCGCCAAAGCGTGCAGGTCCTGTCGCAGCGATCCAGTGTCCGGAACGTCGGGGCCACCTTTGAGGCTGTTCAGCGCGTCGACGACAAGTTCCGCCTTGCCCTGCCAGCGGCGGTAGATCGTGGTCTTGCCCGCACGCGCGCGGGCGGCCACAGCATCCATCGTCAGCCGGTCATAACCCACCTCGGCCAGCAGCGCCAGCACAGCCTCCCGCAACGCCCCGTCCCGCGAGCTGTCCAGGTAACGACCACCCCGGTGCCGGGGCGTCTCCCCGCTACCTGTCCCGCCGGCTGCGTGGGCTCGGCTCACGCTGGCCCTCCTCGCTGCACCGTCATAGTTCCGCTACGAAACCGTTTCGCTACTGCAGAGTACCGCTATAGCGCGACACAGTCCATAATCAGGACAGTTCGATGCCTGGCGATCCAGCCGGTCCCCACGACGACCGGGAAGACAGTGCAGTGGAAGACAGTGAAAGTTGGAAGGCAACGGAAATGGAGAGTCGACGGTGAATACGAAGTTGCTGGACGTCTACCGCCGGCAGTGGCCGCGAGTGGCCGCGGTGCAGGAGATGGTGTTGGGCGGGGCGAGTCTGCTGCTCGGGCGGAAAACACAGACCAACCTGCGGGCCCTGGCGGTGATGAATGCCATGACGATGTGCGCCCACCAATACGAGGAATACGTCGACCCAGGCTACCTCCCCGGGCAGGTCAACGTCGGCGTCTTCAAAAGCGACCAGCCCCTGAACTACCCGTTCAACGCGCACTCGGCGATGTGCGCGAACATTTCCTTCCGGGCCATCTACGTACCGGCGCTGATCTTCCCCAAGGTCACGTGGCTGGGACTGCCTCCGGTGCTGCTCGGCATCGGTCAAGCATTCGCCCACGGCGTCCTGATGCCCCGGATATTGCACACCAAATACAGTCCCGGCGCCCTGACCGCAGCCCTGCTGCACCTGCCGATCGGCATCACCTACCTCACCGCGTTACGCGCTCAGGGGCCGATCGGTCGGGACAACTGGCTCAAAAGCCTTCTCGTCCTGCTGATCTTCGCCATCCTCGGGGTAGCGGCCCCCAACATCGCCGGCGCGGACAAGAACAGCCCCCACCCCTTCACCGACCACCAGATGGGCCCCTACCGCATACCCGAAAAAGGAGAACAGTGACCGGTGACACAGATCAGCAGTCCGTTGCGTCGATCGCCACGATGCCGCGCGGCGGCCCCAACGCATCGTGGCTGGATCGTCGATTCCAGACCGACACACTGGAATACCTCGACCGCGACGACGCGCCCGACGAAGTCAAACAGAAAGTCGTACGGATGCTCGACCGGCTGAGCACACTGTTCAATCTGCACGAAAAAAACGCCCGCACCGCGCTGCAGGTCGTGTCCGACATTCCCAACCCCCGCATCCTCGAACTCGGCGCCGGACATGGCAAACTTTCGGCTAAAATCCTCGAACTGCACCCGACGGCGACCGTCACCGTTAGTGACCTGGACCCGACGTCGGTGGCCGCATAGCCGCGGGACAACTAGGCACCCACCCGCGGGCGCGCACCCAGACCATCGACACCACCGCCCCGCTGGCTTGTCGATCTGGGTCATGCCCAGGACATCGACGAGAAACGCCCGCGCAGCGGCCTCCTGCCCAGCCGGCATCGCCAGCTGTACGGATGCACGCTCGCCCCGACCTCCTCCCCCAGGGGTCCATAACGCGAACGGCACAGTCCCCCCAACGCGCTCATCTGCCGCGATCAGGTACGTCCGTGAGGTCACGGCCGTCCACTCGCGACAGACACGCTCATGCCGATGACAGGACGTCCCCGAGCGCGAAGCGACCGCTGTCGGCGCTCGGTGGTGCTTTCACGCTGGCGAGGACGTCCCGCCCGCTGGGCGACTCGCAACGCTGGCGAACCTGTCACAACCTTGTGGCCGCACACCTCGCGTAGCCTCAGCAGCCCGTCGTTATGGCTTATGGTGTGGCTTCCGCGTGCGACACGCCGATAAGGTTGGGTTTGAAACGCTGATTACTGGTCATAGTGTAACTTCAGTACCGTGAGCGAACAGCAGGAGGTTATCGCAGAGCTTGGCGAGGCCGGGGTCCTGGCCAGCATGCGCTGGGCGTACCTGTCGGCCACCGCCCGGTCGCTGGAGACCTACTCCGAGGGCGACGGCCACGACGCGGTCTGGCTGGGTAACACCAGGTTCACGCTGTTTCGCAACCGGCTGGACAGGGTGTTCGCCTGCGAGCGCTACGCCGTGAGCGACGGCGACGGCGACGGCGACCTCGACCTGCTGTTCGCCGAGCTGTCCGATCGGGACATCGACACTATGCCGCGGCTGGACCCCGGCCTGGTGCGCCGCTCCAACCTCAACGGCAGTCCCGGCTGGGTTCATGGGGAACGCCGGTTCCTGCTCGCCTCGTGTGTGTTCGGCGTGCTCGACCAGTTGCCCTGGCCGCAGAGGAGCCCGACGAAGCAGCGGGTGGCGCAGCAGTGTAACCCCGAGCCATCGCAGCCCTCGCTGTTCGAGGGGTTCGCCGACGAGGAGATCGGCGGGCTGGAGGCCGCCCTGACCCCCGAGCGCGAGCTGGACATGGTGACCTTCGTGGTCGCGCACAGCCTTGACCCACTCAGCCAGCAGATCGAGTTGGTGTTCGGCCGCGCCCGGCTGAACTCCGGCGGCGGTCAGGCCTGGCACTGGCGGCAGGACCTTCTGGGCACCCTGCCCGCCGATGGTGGGCGCCGCACCGACGGCACGCCACTGCCCACGGGGCCGGACACGATGCCGGATGCGCCGGTCCGCTTGCGCCGCCCGGCAGCACAACAGCGTCGCGACCGTGCTAGTGGTGAGCTGTGAGCCCTCACACGCCGGCAACCGACCGGGCCGCCGACGTCGCCGCCCTCTTCGACGGAGCCCGCCTCACGCTGGCCCGCCACTTGGCGGGACTGCGCAAGAGCGATCTAGCGGCCCTGGTTGACAAGAGCCCGACCGCCGTGGCGGCCTGGGAGTCCGGGGCCAAACGGCCCGCTGCCGCCACGGTGGCGCAGCTGGCGCTGAGCTTGTCGATCGAGCCGGGATTCTTCGCGATCCGCCCGGACAACGTTGCGGCGCTCAGTACCACGCCACACTTCCGCTCACTACGCTCCACCAGCCAGCTCGCCCGTGACCAGGCATTCGCCTACGGACAGCTGGCCGTGGACATCGCGACCAGCATGGAGAAGCACGTCGAGTTCCCGGAACCCGATGTGCCGAGCCTGCCGGTGGCGGTCGACGACCGTGACGGCGACGGCCCGGAGCGCGCCGCGCGCCTTGTCCGGAAACAGTGGGGGATCGAGGCTGGGCCGGTCGGCCATCTCGTCAGGCTGCTGGAGAACCACGGCGTGCTGGTGGTCTTCAGTCCGAGGCAAGCCGCCTCGGTAGACGCCTACTCGTTCGATAGCCGACTGCGCCCAGTCGTGATCCTCAACCCGATCAAGCGCGACTACTACCGCCAGCGCTTCGACGTGGCGCACGAGTTGGGCCACTTGATTATGCACAGCGACGCCGAGCCCGGCGGCCGAATCGTTGAGGACCAAGCCCACCGCTTCGCCGCCGAGCTGCTGATGCCGGCGGAACAGATCCGCGACCTCCTCCCTACCGCCATGGGCGGCAATGTTTGGCAGACCCTGGCCCGTATGAAGGAGCAGTGGGGCATCAGCATCCAGGCCCTGCTGTACCGCGCCCGCTGGCTCGGACGGCTCAGTGACGTGTCCTATCGCAATGCCATGACGACCATCTCGGCCCGAGGCTGGCGGCGGAACGAACCCGGACTGATGGGCGCCATCGAGCAACCATCACTACTACCGCGCGCCGTCGAACTCCTGGGACAGGAGGGTGTCGACGAGATGCAGCTGGTCGCTCAGTGCCGCGTGCCGGTCGATCTGTTCCGCACCGTTACAGCTCGCACCCCAGAGGGTGAAGCGCCCGGTTCGTCCACGGCCCCGGATAGTGATCAGCGACCGGGCGGCAAGATCATGTCGCTGCTGGCCCGACGCCGGACAGGTGATGGTCGAGGTCGCGGACACCTACAGCAAAGGGTTACAAACATGGCATTGAAGATCACGCACGCCGACGTCGCCGCCTTCGCGGGTCGCGTAGTGAACCTTCGACGGGAGACCGCGATCGAAAAGCGTAAGCAAGTGAACACGCTGCGCGACCGTCTGAAGTCGCATATCGCGGACAATCCTGGATTTTCGCTGGTGAAGATGCTGCACGCAGGGTCGGTGGCCAAGGGGACGGCACTGCGCACGTTCAACGACTTCGACGTGGCGATCTACGTCAAACGCGACGACGCCCCCGTCGAGGAGGCCGAACTGGTGGAGTGGATCGCCGATCGGCTCCGCGAGGCGTATCGCGGATTGCTTGACCCGTCGCAGATCATACCGGGCACGCACTGCGTGAACGTCCACTTCAAGTCCACGGGCACCGATGTCGATGTCGTACCGGTGCTCTACGAGGGCGATCCCGACGATCGTGGCTACTTGATCGCCAAAGACGCCGTTGACCGGACTGACTGGCTACTCACCAGCGTTCGGCTGCACCTGGACTTCATCCAGGCCCGTAAGAACGACTGCCCCGACGACTGGGCACAGATGGTGCGCCTGGTGAAATGGTGGGTTCGCGAGCAGGTTATGCGTACTCCGGGAGACACGTTCCGGTTCAAGTCGTTCATGATCGAACTGCTCTGCGCGCACCTATTGGACACCGCGTCCATAGACTTCACTGACTACGTGACCGCATTCGACGGTTTCTTCGACTACATCGTACGGACCGAGTTGACTGAACGGATCGCATTCGACACATACTATCCGGCATCGGGCCTGCCGAGCGAACGGATCGGAGAGATCGAGATCTTCGATCCGGTCAACCCGAAGAACAACACCGCCCGCCTGTACGAGGAACGGGACCGTGTCCGGATCGTGGATGCCGCCGAAGTCGCTCTGGACGCGATCACCGAGGCGAGCTATGCCACGACGAAGGACCAGGCCGTGAAGTGCTGGCAGGTCGTACTCGGCAGCCGGTTCCGAGGGTAGTCATGACCACGTCCTATACGCGCTCCGAGTCCGAGTCCGAGACCTACAGCCTGGCCAACGCCAAGTACGTAGCCTCGAAGATCGCTACCGATTTGCGACAGGTGCAGCGCTACTACGGCCGTCCCTCCGATACCGACATCGCGGACTACGCCTTGGAGGCGGCGCTGCTGTCCCACCGCGGTTACGTGGACAAGGTCATCTACGGGTTCCAGCGCAACCGGAACTGGATCCTCGCTCTGGAGTACACCAGCGTCAACGGCACCCTCGTCGCTGACGATCGGGCGGGCGGGATCTACCGGCATGCCAAGACCGACGGCACGGTGTTCACCAGCTACCTGTACTACAGCTGGGCATGGTCACAGCTGACCGGCACTGACCGGGACGATTTCATCGAGCTGCTGCCATTCATTCGAACCAGCGCATCAGCCCCCGGCTACACGGGCGGCTACCTCACCTCCGACCGCACCTACTCGGCCCACGGGACGGGATTCACCAGGAGCACCTACCGACCACTATGACCACCACTAGCCACGACTTGTTCGAGGATGACCTCGACCTCCCTGATCCCCTCGCCCAGCAACGCTACGCCCGCTTGGTCGGGCTCGACCACGTCCAGGCCCGCCTGGCCAAAGAAGCCGAACTGATCCTGCAGCCTCACCTGTTGCGTGAGTGGAGTCTCCGCACCCATGACACCGTGCTGCCCGCAGTCGACCGGCTGGCCCATCGCCCGCCACTAATCATCTTCGCCGGCGACGTCGGCACCGGAAAGACCACCCTCGCGGAGACCTTCGCCGACGCCATCGCCCGTCAGCACCGCATCGAGGTGCGCGTCAAGCGGCTAAGCCTGCGCGCCCGCGGCACAGGCGCCGTCGGCGAAATGACCCGGCTGATCGGAACCGCATTCGACGTTGTGCTCGACGAGGCACGCACGGCTGGCTCGACGCGACCCACGATCCTCGTTATCGACGAGGCCGACGCACTGGCGCAATCCCGTGAAGCCAACCAAATGCACCACGAGGACCGGGCCGGGGTGAACGCGCTGATCCGTGGCATCAGCCAGATCGCCACCGAAGCACCCGGTGTCCTGGTGATCATGTGTACCAACCGCATCGGGGCCCTCGACCCCGCGATCCGTCGCAGGGCTGCAGCGGAGTTCGACTTTGTCCGCCCCGACGATGCACAGCGCGCTGCCATCCTCACCGCTCTTTTCGAGGGAATCGATCTCATCCCGCCGGACCTGACCCATCTGGTTGAGCTGACCGGACCGGACGGACGCGGTTATGGCCACACCTACTCCGACCTGGTCGACCGAGTGCTGGCCGCGACCTGCCTGGCCGCCTATCCCGACCGCCCCATCACCGCCAAACTCATCGCTGAACAGATCAGCGCCTGCCCACCGACACCTCCGTTCACGGCACAGTCATGAAGCTTGTGCCGACCACAACCCGTCTGAGTGCCAGCGGCGCCCGCTTGATTGGCGACGATGTCCAGCACGCCGTGGCCTGGCACGCTGCCCTGCGTACCCTCGTCGCCCACACCAGAGTCCAAGCCGTCACCGTCGAAGCAGCCCACGTCGGCAACGTCGACGACGTCGTGATCACCAAAGACCCCGGTCCGAACGACTATATCCAGGTCAAGGCGACCGTGTCCGCGGAGCGAGCTGCGACGCTCGACTGGCTGTGCAAACCAACCCAGACCGGCGGAGCCAGCATCTTGCAACGATTCCACCGCGCCTGGATCGATCTCTCTCGGAACGAGAAACACCCCCAGTTGACCCTGGTCACCACCCGTTCCATCGACCCCGCCGACCCGGTACTGGCCCTGCGCGATCGCCACGATCGGCTTGGTGAGCGACTCCAACACGCAACGAGGGCTGAGACAGCCGCCGCCCGCAGCCGCCTCATCGAGCACCTAGGCTGCACCAACGACGGCCTGTTCGACTTCCTCGCCGACCTGCGGCTACGCACCGACGCCTCCGAAGCCGTCTGGCGAGACCACATCACCGAAATCAGCTACGCCGCCGGAATCCGCGCTGACGACACCGCCTTCCGCCTCGGCATCGCCGAAATCCGGGAATGGGTCAAGACCAACCGGGTGAAAAAAACAGCCAGTGACGTCCGGGATGCGGTCGACCGACTCGGCCTCCACGCCACCGAACCGTTCACCATCCTCGCCATTAACTCACTCGACGACGATGTCACACAGACTGACGCTGCGATCGCCCTCAACTGGGTGGACCGGTTCCGCGGCAGCGAAGCCCGCAACCGCCGAGGCTTGAAAAATCCACAGGAGTGGGAAACCGTCCTCCGGCCACAACTCGCCGACGCCCAGCGCACACTACGCAGCCTCCACGCACGCCGCATCCTCATTACCGGCACCATGCGACTTCCCACCTGGTTCACCGCCGGAGTGATGTTCCAAGAAACCGCAGGATTCACCCCCGCAAAGATCAAGGACGGACAACTCTGGGTCCCGCCAACCGGCCCCGTCGTCCCCGCAACGATCTCCCTATCCCGTCCTCTCACCGACCTGCCGGACGGGCAGGACATCGCTCTCGCAATCGCGATCTCCGCCGACTTGACCGCCGAGGTCCACCAATATCTCGCATCAACCGGCCGCGATATTCCCCTGCTGACCGTTCGACCAGCCACAGGCACGTCCAACACAAGCATCACCGGCCTGGATCACGCCTTCGGAACCGCGCTCGCCATCCGAGATCTCGCCCGCGAGATCGCACGCACCATCAAACCTCCGGTACTACACCTCTTCCTCGCCACACCCGCCGGATTCGCCGTCCTCCTGGGCGGAATCTGGGACCGAGTCCCCACTACGCAAACCTACGAAGACCTCGCAGTCAACGGCTACGAACCAGCCTTCACCATTCCGAACTAGCTAACGACGACACATTGGGTAGCAGAGGATGTCCCGAAGTTCGTGGAACTTCGGTGGCGGCCCGAGTGTGATCATCAGGCTGCGGTTACGGTCTGATCTTGGCATGGGGCACCGACAGTTTCGGTGGCGACATGCCGCTCGAGTGCCGCGCGGAGCGCGGGTAGGTATAGGTGGCCGTTGACGCGTCGGAATTGCTTGTCGGCTTCGATCATGCCGGCGGCGCACCAGCGCAGGGCCATCTGCCCGTCGCGCCAGCGTTTTACATTCTTGGCGTGCTCGCGGCAGATGGAGATCATGGACTCGATGCTGTTGGTGGAGCGCAGCGTGCGGGCCAGGGTGGGTGGCACACCAAGCCGCAGCACGGTCAACGTCTCGCCCCAGGCCCTCCCGCAGCGAGGCCGCTGCGCCGGGGTGGGTGCGGTCCAGTTCGCTGGCCAGCGCCTCCAGTTCGGCCTGGGCGGCCAGCGCGGACTCGGCGTGGTAGGCGCGCCGCATCCGCTTGCCGACCACCGAGCGCAGCTTCTCCGGCAGCCTGTCCTGCACGTTGCGGATCTTGTGAAGTTGACACCGAGCGATCACCGGGTGGTCGAACACGTCGAGGATCGCGCGGCGCAGCGCCTTCGATCCGTCGATCACGGCCAGGATCGGGCGAGTGACATCCAGGCCGCGTTCGCGCAGGTCCACGATCAGCCCGCGGACCAGGGTCGCGTTCTCCGTGGAGCCCTCCACCAGGGCCAGCGGGTGCAAGGTGGCTGTCGATGCCGATCCCCAGCGCCACGACGCAGCAGTGCTCGGCGAAGTGCACGCCGTCCACCATGAACGCCACCAGATCCAGCCCGGACAGGTCGGCGGCAAGCAGGTCGCCCAGCGCGGTCTCGGTCGCGGCCACGAACCGCCGCGACACCGCCGAGCGCGACGTGCTGGTGGCAGCCTGCTCGACCCGCTCGCCCACCGGTTCCAGCCCCACCCGGTAACGGCGGGTGCACAGCCCGGCGAGCATGCGTTCCATCGCCATCCGCCCCAGCAGCTCGGAGCCGGAGAACAGCTCCTACGACGGTATCGGCAACTCACCGGAGCCGTCGGCCGCGCGCATCCGCGACCGGGTGATCGGCACCCGCCGCCCACCCAGCGTGACCGACCCCTGCTCGCGGCCGTGGCGCACCGCGGCCCGGTCCAAGTCGTGCTTGCCGCGCGGCCCGCACGCCGCAGCCAGGTCCTCTTCCATCATCGCCGCCATCACCTGCAAGCCCGCACCCACGGCCAGCGCCAACAGCCCCTCGCGCACGTCCACGGCGATCTCGCCGATCGCCACGCTCGCCTGCTCGGGCACAGCAGGCCCAGTCGAGTCGATCTCCGGTCTCTGATAGTCCTTACCCACGGCGGTCCCCTTGCTCCTCGGGTGTGTCTTGGCAGACACCCGAAACACCTACCTCACGGCAGGCCTCAGGCGAGGGACCACCACCTCAAGTTCCACGAGATCCGGGACAACCTCTGGGCAGCAAGGCGCATGTACACCAAGGAGCCTGACGTCGAGCGGATCACGATCAAGCCAACTGAGGCGCTGTTCATACCGGAGGTCGCGCACTGACATGCCGATGAGAGTGCGTTGAATCGGACGCAGAGGGCGCCGCTTCTCGACAGAGGCACGATCCTACTGTTGATCACTTCTGTCGTATACCCACGATTTGAACACGGTTAAAGTGAGCTGGCGCCCCCGCCATGCACATCACGACCTGCCACACACATCACGAGTAATACGTCAGCAACCAGTCGACGCAACCTCGGACGACTCAAAGGCCGCTTGCAGCCGATACGCGCGGACTGAACGTCTGCGTTCGACCCTAATGAGCTTCAATGTCAAGTCGTGCCGTGGACGGTCTGCGTGGCGTCGGTGATCAGGGTGCGGTAGACGGTGTCGGAGATGCGGCGCTTGAGGCATCGAAGCGCTTCTCGGTGGCTCTTGCCTTCTCGCTGTCTGCGGAGCAGATTGTCTCGGCCGTGGTGATCGGCTCGGGCTTGGGTAATGGCCGCGATGTAGAGCGCGCGGTTGAGTTTCCGGTTGCCGCCGCGGCGGAGTCGGTGGCGTTGGGTCCGTCCGGATGAGGCGGGAACGGGTGCGGTGCCGTTGGCGGCGGCGAACTTGGCCTTGGACTCAAAGCGGCGGATATCGTCGACCTCGCCCATGATGCGCGCCGCGACCAGCGCACCCACTCCGTGCAGATCGGTCAATCTGGTACCTGAGCCTCGATCCACCGGCCAATTGTGGGTGTTGATCGTGTCGTGGCAGGGCAAATGTCCTCTGAACTGGGATGATGGTGTTTGCGAAGACCCCATGCACCCAGACCGAAGGGCATCTGCGAGATGCGA